>JALVCR010000021.1 GCA_027009865.1 Campylobacterales bacterium | reverse complement strand
ATTCTCCCTTCCGCTAAGCTCAGGATTAAATCCCGTTCCAAGCTCAAGCAGGGCGGTAACTCTCCCCCTTCTTACTATCTCTCCGCTTGTTGGTTCTAAAACTCCCGCTATCAATTTTAAAAGAGTGCTTTTTCCAGCTCCGTTTAATCCCACAATTCCCAAAGTCTCTTTTTCAAAAAGAGAGAAAGTTATATTTTTATTTGCGATAAACTCTTTGTGATAGCTTCTTTTTGTAAAAATCTCTTTTAGCCTGTCAAATGAATTTTCATATATTTTAAAAACTTTGGTTAAATCTCTAACCTCTAAGAGAGCTTTCAAATAATATCCTTAATTGCCGGAGTCATCTTTTTGTAAAGATAAACAGATAAAAAGCCCAAAAATATGGTTATTAAAAGAAGAGAGAAGATAGGTTTTAAAGAGTAAATTTTTGAGTATAGGAAAATATTTTGATAAAAATTTATAAAAAAGTATGCCGGATTATAATCTACCACATAAGGAAATTTATCATAAATCATCTCTTTTATATAAACTATCGGAGTTATCCAAAACCAAAGCTGCAAAAAAATTGGAATTATCTCTTTTAAATCTTTAAAAAAGGGGACAAAAAGGGCAAACAAAACTCCCAAAAAAAATCCAAAAAGAGACTGCAAAACCATTACAGGAATCAAATACAAAAACTCAAAGCCAACATGATATCCGATAAGAAGCAGAAAAACAACTCCAAGCCCCATTGAGATTAAAAAGAGCAAAAATTCAACTATCAAAACGCTTATCATAAAAGAGTATGCGGGAATGTTTATCTTTTTTAAAAGCTCGGCTTTTTCCAAAAAAACCATAGCGGTTTTGTTAAGAAGCGTAGCAAAAGAGCTCCAAGCAAGAAGTCCCGGAACCAAATAGATGCTGTAAGCGTATTGGCTTTGGACTATATTTAGTTTCATTTTCATAAAGTTTGAAAAGATTACAGTATAGATAAAAATCATAATAATCGGGGAGATAAGATACCAAAACTCCCCAAAATTCATCCCTACATATCTCTCTTTTAAGTCTCTTTTTGCCAAAGTGAAAGCTAAAAGAAGGTTTCTTAGCAATTTTCGTCTCTTTTGAAATCGTCTTCTATTCTTATGATATCATCCTCTTTTAGATACCTTCCAACCTGAGCCTCTATCAAGACAAGATCTATTTTTCCGGGATTTGAGAGTCGGTGCTCTTGGCCTATTGGAATGTAGGTTGATTCATTTTCCCTAACAAGTATCTCTCTATCTCCGTTTACTATAATAGCCGTTCCGCTAACTACTATCCAATGCTCGCTTCTGTGGTAATGTTTTTGCAAAGAGAGGCGCTTTCCGGGCTTTACGACAATTCTTTTGATCTTATATCCGTCCTCTTCTTCCAAAATAGTAAAATGTCCCCACGGCCTGTAAACTGTTTTGTGGTAATTTACAAGCTCGCTTCCCTCCTCTTTTAGCTTATTTACTATATTTTTAACTTTTTGGGAGGAGTCTCTTCTCATAATCAAAAGAGCATCTTCGCTGTCCACCACGATTAGATTCTCTATATCTATTGCGCAAATTACTCTTTTGCTGCTTGCATAAAAAAGATTTCTTTTGGAGTTTTCCAAAACTGTATTGGCTTTTATGGCGTTTTGACTGCTATCTTTTGGAAAGTGCTCATACAATGAATCAAAGCTTCCAAGATCGCTCCAATCCATATTTGAGGGAATAACCTTAACTATTTTGCTATGCTCCATAACCGCATAATCAATGCTTTTTTTAACAATCTTCTCCATTTTATTTAGAGGAACTCTTTTTATGTTTTTATCTCCTTTTATGCCCAAAAACGCCTCTTTGCTTGTTTTATAGATTTTTGGGGCATACTTTTCAAGCTCTTTTAAAAAGACTCCCGCTTGAAAACAAAAAATCCCGCTATTCCAATAGAAGCCGCCCTTTTTTAGATACTCTTTTGCAACCTCTAAACTTGGTTTCTCTTTGAAAGATAAAACATCATAACCTTCTGCCTCTATATATCCGTATCCGGTATGAGGGGATGAGGGAGTTATGCCAAAAGTTACCAAAAAGCCCTCTTTTGCAAACTCTTTTGCTTTTAAAACCGCCTCTTTATAGGCTTTTTGATTTTTTATCAGGTGATCTGAGGGAGTTATTAATAAGATCTCTTCGGGATCTACGCTAAAAGCTGACAGAGCAATAGCCGCCGCGGTATCTCTGCCTATAGGCTCTAATAGAAATTCGCTATCTTTAGCGCCTATCTCTTCTAACTGATCTAAAGCTATGAAATAGAGCTCTTCGTTTGAGACTATTATCTCTTTGTAGCAAAGCTCTCTGTTTCTTTTTATCGTCATCTGAAAGAGAGAGTCATCAAATATCTTTATAAACTGCTTTGGCATAAAAGAGCGGGATATCGGCCAAAGTCTCGTCCCGCTTCCTCCGCATAAAACAACATTTATCATAAAAACTCCAATTAGAAAACTAATTGGAATTATAGCGAAATAAAAAATTTATAGACTTTGAATTTCAAGTATAATTTTGTTACAATGAATTTAATTAAAGCTAAAGGAATAAAAATGCCTGAAATAAGTAGATTTTTAGGTATTAAGATTTTTATGTATTTTAATGAACATAATCCACCGCATTTTCATGCCGAATATAATAATTATAGAGCTTCAATTGATATAAAAACATTAGGGGTAATAGATGGCAAACTTCCATCAAAGGTTTTAGGATTGGTTGTAGAATGGGCTGAAGATCATCAAGAAGAGTTATTGCAAAATTGGAAAAGTTTGAAAGAAACTGGAGAATATAAAAAAATCAAACCTTTAGTTTAAGGGATAAAATTATGTTAAGTATAGTAGATGCTCAATATAAAGGCGATTATAAAATATTAATAGAATTTAATGACCATAAAAAAGGTATTGTAGATTTAAAAGATTTTATTCTAACTGGTAAGCTAAAACCTTTTAAAAAACTTCAGGATATTAATAAATTTAAAAAATTTAAAGTGGATTACACTATAAAATGGAATGATGATTTAGATTTGGCACCAGAATATCTCTATTTTAAAGCATTTGAAAATGACGAGAACTTAAAAGAAAAATTTAAAAAATGGGGTTATATTGAATAATTTTTGTATTAGTCTATTTGTGTTAGTCTAAAGAAAATCTCTCAGCTTCGCATAATACAAGGTAAAGTGATAAACTATCCTTAAGATCCTAATAGTAATGTAAAAAAGCTAACACAAAACGTTTAATTACAGGGTTAAAAGCCCTTAAAGGAAACTTGCTTGTTACTTGTTAGCCTTTGCAAAAACTGTGAGTTTTTAAAGAACTGCTAAGTTTTATTTTATACTTGTTTGGTAAATTTATTAATATGAAAGAACGATAATGAAAAAATTATATATTTTTGGAGACAGCATAGCTTTTGGCCAACACATATCGATACATAAAACTTGGGCTGCAATGCTGTCTAAATATTTAGAAGATAAATTCATATGTCAAAATCCATCTATTAATAGAAATACAACAAAAGATGCATTAAATAGGATTGCTTTTGATATAGAACAGCATATGCCAGAAGTAGTTTATATTCAATTTGGCTTAAATGATGCAAATTTTTGGGTAACAGATAAAGGAATGCCCAGAGTTTCCAAAAGTTTATATGAAGCTAATTTAAAAGAGATTATTTTAAGATTATTTAATATTGCAAAAACAGAAAAAATATTATTAGCAACAAATCATTTGCCTACTAAACAAATAGATTTTAAAAAAAAAGATGAGTATATTATTAATGTAAAAGAATATAATAAAATAGTTAGAAAAGTTGCAACGGAGTTTGTAAAATTAGGGATGGGAGTAATTTTAATTGATCATGAAAAAAACTCTCTTAGTTTTGATAATTTTTTACTTGAGGATGGGGTTCATCTCAATGAAAATGGCCATAAAATTTATTTTGAATTTATTAAAAAAGTATTGGCAAAAGGAGTATTATAAATCATTTTTCATCTTCAAAACATATCTTCTTGCAAGATCCGCCCTATTGGCGGCAAGGTAGAATTTGATTATCTTTTTTGATATCTCCTTGTCGTTTAAAAAGATATTCTCATAATTTTCTACTATTTTTATCCCCTCTTTGAATAATCCCCCGTAAACTAAAACATCTACTATTTTTGAGAAAACCTCTCTTTTTTCTTTAAATGAAAGTTTTGTTTTCAAAAGCTCTTTATAGAGCAAAAAGGCTTTTTGATGTCTGCTCTCAGATAGATAAAAATCTGCAAGCTTTCTTTTCCAAAAGGGGCTTTTTTTAGAAAGAGCTTTTAGAAATCTTAAATACTCCTCTTTATCTTTTTGAGATAGAATATAGGTTAAGATATCCTCCCTTAATTTATCGTCATTTGAGACCATAACCATATCAAATAGCATATCTTTATACTCTTCTATCAGCTTTCTTTTCTCTTTTTTGCTTTTTAATAAAAAATATTGTCTTTTAAAGAGTTTCTCTCCCAAAACTATCGCGCTCTTTTTTGCATCTTTGTTTTTTACTTTCAAAAGAGCCTGCACTATCGCTTTTGTGGTATAAAAATTATCCTCTTTTAAGCTGATATCGGCAAAATGCAAAAGGAGCTTGTAATTTTGAGGATCAAATTTAATCATATTCTCTATATAGACAAGCACAAGCTCATTGCTTTTTGTCTCTTTTAAAACTTTCTCTTTTAAGCTCTCTTTGGGAAAAAGAAAATATAAAATAAACGAAAAAACAAAAAAGATAAAGACAATTTCTCTTATCGAGATTGCATATTCACTTCTTTTCATTTTATATCCAAAACAGCTTCCTTTGAAGATATATCTATATAGACTCCGCTTTTTAAATTGGATATTTTTCTAATATTTTTACTTTTTTTAGGATTGACATTAAAGTTTTTTAAGATTCTAAAAGTTTTTAGAAAATCTGCCCCCTTTATGGAGAATAAATTTTCCGCTTTAGAAATGGAGATATAATAAAAATCCAAAGCTGTTTTTTTATAATAGCTTGGCTTTAGGGGATAGATATTTTGCCCAAGCGTCCATCCGTAAACTTTGTTTAATGCGTGTAAAGAGGCGGTTTTGGTTAAGCTTATATAATTGTAGTTTATGTTTATCGGTTTGATTCTTTTTGGAGAGTCGGTTAGTTTAAAAGTCATAACAGCCTTTTCATATCCCCAAAACTTCTCTCTCCACCAGTTTGTATATGAAATCTCATCACACATTGGATAAAATATTTGATACTCTCCATTTTCATAAACTCCTATTGGAGAGATTTTTGTCAAAAACGGATGCAGATTGGTAAGATTTGTAAATCCTTTTTTAAAATCTATATTTATTTCAACATTTTTTAAAGAAATCTTTTTTTTATACTCTTTTGGAATACAGATAGAGTGATATATTTTTTTGTATCTTTTTAAAATTTTCTCCTTAAACGCTTTAAAAGCCTTTATCTTTTCATATTCGCAAAAATCATCAAATCCTTTGCATCCGACAGTAGCAAAAGCTACTCTTTTTCCCATTTTTGTCGTAACATCGGGAATTGGAAAGTTAAAAGAGAGAATATTTTTAAAAATCTCAAAAGGTTTAACGGCAAAAATATACTCTTTATTAATTTTTTTAAAAGGCTCTTTGAAAATATATAT
>JALVCR010000020.1 GCA_027009865.1 Campylobacterales bacterium | reverse complement strand
TTTATAATTTCCCCGTTTTGTAACAGGGCAAATTCCGTGGAACCTCCCCCGATATCTATCGTAATTGCGCATTTTTGTTTATAAATTAGATTATTTGCGGCTACCGCTCCAAAATATGCCTCTTTTTCTCCGTCAATTACTTTTATTGAAATGGATAGCTCTTTTTTTACGCGGTTTATAAACTCAGATTTGTTTGGAGCGTCTCTTAGAGCCGAAGTGGCTATGCATAAGGTTTTTTTGCATTTTAGATTTTTTATTATTTTGGAGAACTCTTTTAATGTTTCAAAAGCTCTTTGCATAGGAATCTCTTGAAGGTAGCCTTTGTTTAGGTATGTCCCTTCAGAGATTCTCGCTTTGCTTTTGGTTTCGTATATCAGATGAAAGGCAAAACGGCTCGTCTTTTCGTAAACGACTAATCTTAAAGAGTTTGAGCCTATATCTATGACGGCCGTTCTTTTAGCCAAAGTTACTCTTTTCCTTCGAGCTGTTTAAATTTAAGTTTTAGCTCTTCTATTGTCTCAACATTATCTGGATCTGGGATAATGCAATCTACTGGGCAGACCGCTATGCATTGTGGTTCGTCGAAATATCCCACACATTCGGTGCAGATATCCGGATCTATGATATAGATAGGATCCGCTTCTTCTATAGCTCCCGTAGGGCACTCTTCTCTGCAAGCATCACACGCTATGCACTCATCGGTTATTAATAGTGACATTTTCCCTCTTTCCTTTGTTTTTGAATTTTTAACGGAATTTATACACTATTATTCCTTATATAGAATTTAAATCAAAAAATTATTAAAATGATTGAAAATATTATTATTCTATGGGGCATTTGCTTTGAGCTGGGATAAAGAGGCTTGCCACGGCTCCCGATGTGCCATCCTTTCTATTTTTTATATCTATTGTGGCACCTATGGCATCGGCTGCCGATTTTGCCAAAAATAAACCAAGTCCAGCGCCGCTTTTATTGCCAAATCTCTTAAAAGGAGCAAACAGATCTTTGCTCTCGTCAATTCCTATTCCCTCATCTATTACCTCTATCATAAGTCCATTATCTTTAGGGTAGCTTTTTACCATTACCTTTTTGCCTTTTGGAGTAAATTTTATAGCATTTTGAACAAAATTTTGAAGAATATGGACTAAAAGAGTTTTTTGAATTAAAAGGCAATATTTTTGAGGTTTTAGATCGGTAACTACATCTTTGCCTTCTCCTCTTGCAAGCATTTTAAAATTATTAGCTCTTTCTTTTAAAAACTCTATCAAATCAAGCTCTACCGGCTCTTCAAACTGGGCTCCTTCCTGTCTTCCAATCTCTAAGATGTTGCTTATCATTTTATTCATCTCGTCAATTGTCTGATTATTTAGTCTCAAAACCTCTTTATACTTTTCGGGCTCTCTTTTTCTAAGAAGCGTAACTTCGTTTTTTGTTTTCATAACGGCAAGAGGGGTTTTAAGTTCGTGTGCTACTCCTATAAAAAGCTCTTTTTGATATTTTATAAAAGTCTGGATTCTGTCAATTAATTTGTTTACGCTCTCCCCTAATGATTTAAACTCGTCAGGCAAATCTTTTAAATCTATATGTTTTAGGAAAGTCTCATTCATTTTAGATAACTTATCAGATAAGGCGGTTATCGGGCTTAGAAGATTTTGGGTTAAAAAGAGAGCATAAAATACTATAAAAAATATTGCTACGCCTATTCCTATCGTGATGGCTTTGGAGACTCTGTCAAACAATTTTTCGGTATCTGTGATATCTTTTGCTATTCTTAAAAATCTAAAGCTTTTTTTATCTATAGGGTAGTATATAACAAGATATATTTTATTGTATCTTACGTTTTGTTCAAAAAAATATCTTTTTTTTCCAGGTCTTATTGTTACGGATACTTTAAGCCCTGTAGCAGTTTTTCCCAGACTTCCAAGTTCTGTTTCGCCAAACAGTGAAGATTTTTTTTTAAATGGATTTATATATTTGTTGTTTACGAAGTGATTTGCTTTAATATATTCAGCTTCTCTTAGAAGTTCATTACTGATATCTTCGTAAATCGTTATTTTAATATAATTGTAAAGTAGTATGGAAAATATCACAATTAGAGCCGCCGAAGCGACTACTAATTGAATGATAAATTTCCGTTTTATGCTCGTTTTGGAAAGCAAAATCTATAGCCTCTTCTTCTTACCGTCTCAATTGTTGAGATGTTAAGAGGCTTATCCATTTTTTGTCTTATTTGATTGATGGCAACTTCGATTACATTTGGAGTAACAAGTTCAGGTTCTTCCCAGATAGCGTCAAGGAGCTGCTCTTTTGATACGATTTGATCGCTATGTCTTGCAAGATGTGTTAGAACTTCAAAAGGTTTACCTTTTAACTCTATCTCTTTGCCTTTATAGGTAATTTTCTCTTCGTCAGGATCTATTACAAGATCCTCTATCTTAATAACGTTTGTGCCTCCAAATCTCAGTCTTGCTTCTATTCTTGCAACCAAAACCTCAAAATCGAAAGGCTTTTTGATATAGTCGTCCGCTCCGGCTTTAAGAGCTTTTATTTCGCTCTCTCTGTCATCTTTTGCGGACAATACCACGCATGCTGTTCTTGGAGATTTTTGCTTAACCAGAGTGATAAGATCGAGTCCGTCGCCGTCTGGAAGCATTAAATCGGTAAGAACCAAATCGTAGTTTCTAATACCGATATAATACTCGGCGTCTTTGAAGTTCTCCGAACTGTCGGTTTGATAACCAAACTCTTGCAAACCTTCTGCAATGGTTTTGTTCAAAGTAACTTCATCTTCTACAATCAATATCCTCATTTACCTATCCTTTGTTTAAGTTTTAAAGGAAGTATAACATAATTTTAGCTGAATTTAAAGAAGTTTTAATGAAAAATTAATATTTTTTTTGAATTTCTACGCCTACATTACAGTTTGAGAGTATATTTGGTTTATTTATTTTTACTTTTATAGCCGAAATAGATGGAAATTTCTCTTTTAAGGATTCTGTTATGTCAATAAGCGCATCTTCTAATAGAAAATATTTGCTGTTTACTATTTTATTCTCTACAAAATTGGCAATTTCTTGATAATTTAATAATTTATTCTTATAGGAGTATTCTATTTGCATATTTACAATTATGCTTTGAGGAGAGAGCCTCTCTTCTTCCAAAATTCCTATTATCGCTTCTATTTTTAAATCTTCTATATAAATTTTAAACAACTCTTCTCTCCTTTCCTTTTAATAGCCTTATTATATTTGGGATATGTTTGTAAAAAATAATGGCCGCTATTATTATAATCGGAGCGTGAGTATGAATTACTGGAATATCTGGATGAATGATAAAAGAGGCTATCAAAAGAGCTATAAGACCTATTAAAGAGGATAGAGATGAAATTTTGATAAATTTTGCGGCCAAAAACCAAAACAAAAATCCAACTATACTCTCTAAGGGGAGCATATATAATAAAACTCCAAATCCTGTGGCTACTCCTTTTCCCCCTTCAAATTTTAAATAGGGGCTAAAACAGTGCCCCAAAACCGCAAGCACGGCTATTGCCCATTTAGTCTCTTCGCTTACTCCAACAAGCGAAGCTATAACCAAAACAATTACTCCCTTTAAAGCGTCCAAAGCAGCTGTTGCAATCGATAATTTCTTAGCAAGGGCTGGATCTTTTTCTTTTACTACTCTAAGAACATTTGTTGCGCCTATAGCCCCGCTTCCTTTTTCTCTTATATCTATATTTGTAAAGATTTTTGCAAGAATTAACCCAAAAGGTATGCCTCCTATAAGATATGCGGCAAGATAGAAAGTAAGATTAATATTTGGCATTTATCATCCTAATGTTTGTATTTTCTTAAGTTGTTATTGTATCCAAAATTAAAGAAATATTTGCAAAAAGCATTTCTTAATATTAGATAAATTTATAAAACTTTTCTTTATATCATACATTTAAGATGGTATAATTCAAAAAATAAAGAGTTTAAAGGGTGATTTATGAATTTAAACGAAGAGAAAATAAAAGAAGAGATAAAAAAATTAAAAGAGGAGCTAAAAGTTACGATAGTGGCTCACTATTATCAAAAAGATGAAGTTTTTTATATGGCCGATCATAGCGGCGATAGTCTTCAGCTTGCCAAAATAGCCGCGGAAGATGAAAATCCCTATTTGATTTTTTGCGGCGTGGGATTTATGGGAGAGAGCGTTAAGATATTGGATCCTAAAAAGAGAGTCTTTATGCCAAGAGTTGCATGCTGCGCAATGGCTAAAATGATAGATGTCGATTATTATGATCAAAACGTAAAAATCTTAGAAGATATAGGAATAAAAAGAGATGAGATTTTGCCAATTACATATATAAACTCTTCAGCTGCGGTTAAAGCAAGAGTCGGAGAGATGGGAGGATATGTATGCACAAGCTCAAACGCTAAAAAGATTATAGAAAAAGCCCTAAAAAGCGGTAAAAAGATTCTTTTTGTCCCCGATAGATGTCTTGGGCAGAATGTGGCAAATATGATGAATCTAAAATCTGCCGTTATAGGAGAAGATAGCAAAGAGGATTTAAAAGAGGCTCCTATTGTGTGCTATAACGGTTTTTGCTCGGTTCATCAGCTTTTTGAAGTGGAAGATATTGAATTTTATAGAAATACATATCCTGGAATTAAAATAGCCGTTCATCCGGAATGTAAGCCTGAAGTGTGTAGGGAGGCTGATTTTGTAGGATCTACAAGCCAGCTTATAAAATATGTAAACTCTCTTCCAAAAAGCCAAAAAGTGGCGGTTGGAACGGAATATAATCTAGTTCATAGAATGAGAGATGAAAATATTTATGTTCTCTCTTCCACAAAACCTGAATGTCCGACTATGAACGAGACAACTTTACAAGATCTTTATAAAACTCTGCTTTCAATCAAAAATAAAACCTACGAAAATGAGATTTTTGTAGATGAAAATACAATAAAGTGGGCTAAAGTAGCTTTAGAGAGGATGTTTGAGATATGAGAATAAAAGAGTTAATAAGAGAAGCGGTATTAGAAGATATAGGAAGAGGGGATCTTTTCTCTATAGTAAGCGACAAAAGAAGAGTCGAGGCTAAAATAATCGCAAAAGAGGAGGGGATTTTAGCCGGAGTTGTCTATGTAAAAGAGCTTGGATTTATGGAGCATTTGGAGATAGAGTTTTTAAAAAATGACGGAGAGAAGATAAAACCAGGAGATATAATAGGATATGTAAGAGGGGAAGTTAACAGGGTTTTGATGTATGAGAGAGTTATTTTAAATTTTTTGATGCATGCAAGCGGAATTGCTACAAATACCTACCATTATGTTCAGATAGTAAAACCTTACGGCGTTAAGATGCTTGATACAAGAAAAACCCGCCCCGGACTTAGAATACTTGAAAAGTATGCCGTAAGGTGCGGGGGAGGAAACAATCATAGGCTTGGGCTTGATGATTGCCTGATGTTAAAAGATACCCATTTGGCTACGATAGACGATCTTAAAAAATTTGTAAAAATAGCCAAAGATAAAATTCCCTATACCGCCAAAATAGAGATTGAGTGCGAAAGCGTAGAGAGAGCAAAAGAGGCGATGGAGGCGGGAGCCGATTTGATTATGTGCGATAATATGTCTTTGGCAGATATCAGGGAGGTTGTAAAGATAAGAAATGAGAGATTTCCTCATATTTTGATAGAAGCAAGCGGAAATATAGTAAAAGAGAATTTAGAGCAGTATGCAAAGACGGGAGTTGACGCTTTAAGCAGCGGAAGTTTGATTCATAGAGCCGTATGGCTTGACTTTTCTATGAAAATTGAGGATAAAAAATAGCTTAAATGCCTGACGATTTAGAAAAAACGGAAGAGCCCACCCCCAAAAAAATAGAGGATGCCAAAAAAGAGGGCAATGTCCCCCGGAGTATGGATGTAAACAGCTTCATTACCCTAACGGCCGCTATAACGGCGGCCATATTTATGTTCTCCTTTATCTCTCAAAGGCTTCAAAAACTCTATATCTATTATGTCTCTTTCATAGGAGAAGAGATTAATAAAGAGAGTGTCGTATCTCTTGCCATAACCACTTTTAAAGAGATGGGGATTATGATTCTTCCAATAGCCATCTCTGCGGCAATCGGAGGGATAATTTCCGCTTTGATGCAGTTTGGATTTATTTTTACCACAAAGCCTTTAATTCCAAATCTTGGAAAGATTAATCCCATAAAGGGGCTTAAAAATCTCTTTTCTTTGAAAAAATTGATAGAGGGAATAAAAATAGTATTAAAAGTTGCTATAGTCTTAACGGTGGCTTTTATTTTTTTGATCAGTTTTTCAAAAGAGATGCCTACAGTCGTTTTTTTAAATTATTTAAAGCAGCTAATATGGCTTAGAGACAAAGCCATAATTTTGATAGGAGTGATGCTTCTTATTTTGGCTATTTTGGCTTTAATAGATCTTTTACTGGTTAGATTTCAATATTTTAAATCTCTTAGAATGAGCAAGCAGGAAATTAAAGATGAATTTAAACAGATGGAGGGAGACCCTCAAATAAAAGCAAGAATTAAAAAGCTTCAAATGGAGCTTGCTAAAAAGAGAATGATGCAAAACGTTCCCTCAGCCGATGTGGTTGTAACAAATCCCACGCATTACGCCGTAGCCTTAAGATATGACAAAAACAAAGAGAGGGCTCCAAGAGTTATAGCAAAAGGAATAAATTACTTAGCCCTTAGAATCAAAGAGATAGCTCTTGAAAACGGCGTTCAGATAGTTGAAAATCCTTCTTTGGCAAGAGAGCTTTATAAAAGCTGTGAAATAGACGAAGAAATTCCCCAAAAACTATATCAAGCCGTAGCTGAAGTTTTAGCCTACGTTTACAGGATTTCTAAAAAAAGGAAATCTTAGAAAATAATCGAATTTTTAGTTTGATTTACATATAATGCTACCTTGTAAAAACTTATATAACTTTATTATAAATTATTTTAAAAGGTAATTTTTTGTTTAAAGAAATCTGGCAAGAAATAGAAAATGCCAAACATATAGTATTAGCTTCTCATAAAAATCCCGATGGTGATGCGCTTGGCAGCAGTTTGGGATTTTATAATGTTTTAAAAAGTTTAGGAAAAAACGCATATGTGTTTAATGTAACAAAACAGTTGCCTCCTAAATTCGATTTTTTAGAGGGATTTTCTAAAATTAAATCAAATTTTCCTTTAAAATGTGATCTTTTAATATCTTTTGATTGCGGACATTTTGACAGGCTTGGAATTGATAGAAGGGATTTTACCTTAATTAATATAGATCACCACAAAAGCAATACCTTATTTGGGGATATAAATCTAGTAGATACTCTGGCTGCAAGCTCTTCGGCTGTTGTTTTTGAAATGTTAAATAGCTTAAATATTAAAATAGGAAGAGATGCCGCAAACTGTTTTTATGCCGCTTTGGTGGAAGATACAGGATTTTTCTCTTATGAGAGTGTAAACAAAGAAGTTTTCGATATAGCTTCAAAGATGGTGGATGCGGGAGCTGATCCTTTTTTTGTAGCTAAAAATTTAAGGGAGAGAAACTCTCTTGGCAGAATGAGACTTACCTCTCTTTTTATAGATTCGCTAAAACTTTATAAAAATGGGACGATTGCTTGCGGTAGAGTAACACAGGAGATGTTTAAAAAAACGGGAGCTTTAAGAAGCGATGCCGAACATCTTTGCAATCTTGCAAGAAGTCTTGCAACAGTTGAACTTAGTATTTTATATATAGAAGAGAGTAATGGGAGGATAAAAGTGTCTTTAAGAAGCAAAAATTTTATAGATGTATCGAAAATTGCTTTGAAATTTAATGGCGGAGGTCATAAAAGATCGGCCGGATTTGAGACGGATGAAAAAGATTTATATCTTTTAACGAGAAAAATTATAAGAGAGAGTGGGATTTTATGAGAAGAAGAGGTTTTTTTTCAAAAGGGTTTTTCTTTATTATTTTGTTAGTTTTAATAGGGGGAGGAATTTATTATATTTTAAATTCTAAAAAATTTGAAAGAAATCCTCCTGTTATAGAGGCTCCTGTAAAAATTATTTCAAATATGAAAAAACCGCTTAAAATAAAAATTAAAGATGATAGCGGAATTAAAAAAGTTAGAATTCTAATTACCGATGGACACAGAATTTTGGTTAAAGATAAAAAGGATTTTAACGGCAAAAAAGATATTGATTTGGTTATAGACTATCCTGTTTTAAAGATTGCTCAAAACGGAGAAAAGATAATTTTAGCAATAGAGGTGCAAGATATCAGTCTTTGGAATTATTTGAGGGGAAATAAAAAATTCTCTAAAACTCATATTATTGTGGATAAAAAGAAGCCGGAACTATATCCCATTGTAAATTCTTATAAAATAGTAAGAGGCGGAAGCGCGGTAGTTGTATTTAAAGCTTTTGACGAAAATTTGAAAGATGTTTATATTAAAACAAATTTTAATAAGAAATTCATACCAACTCCCTTTTATAAAAAAGGGTATTACATATCTTTATTAGCTTGGCCTATAGATAAGAAAAACTTCAAAGCAAAACTTGTAGCAGTTGATAAAGCCGGAAATAAGAATAGATATGTTGTGGATTTATTTAGGAAAAATAAAAAATATAGAGTTTCAAAAATTAAATTGAAAGAATCTTTCTTAAAGGGAAAAATTACAGATTTAGCTGAAGATATTTCTAATGAGGTTGCTTCTTTGCCTTTGGATAAAAGATTTAAATATATAAATGAGACTTTAAGAAAAGAGAATGAGACTAAAATATCAAATGTTACCCAAAGCACTACAAACTCTAAAATAGATGATGTTAAAATAAATCGATTTTATCCTTTAAAAAATGCTGCTGCTGTAGCGAGTTTTGGCGATCATAGATTCTATTTTTATAATGATAAAGAGATTAGCTCTTCTTATCATTTAGGATTAGATTTGGCAAGCACATCTGCTGCAGATATAATTTCAAGTAATGATGGGGAGGTGGTTTTTGCCGAATATAATGGGATTTACGGAAATAATTTGATTATAAAACATATCTTAGGGCTTTATTCACTTTATGGGCACTGTTCTACAATTTTTGTGCAAAAAGGAGATAGAGTTAAAGCCGGTGATGTTGTTGCTAAAACTGGTAAAACAGGTTTAGCTTTAGGAGATCATCTCCATTTTGGTATAATAATTCAAGGTATAGAGGTAAGACCGGATGAATGGATAGATAAAGATTGGATTAGAAAAAATATAATTAACGTTGTAAACAGAGCGAAAGATATCATAAATAAAAGAGTAAGATGAAAATAAAATATAGAAATATAAGGGTCTTTGAATTAGAAATAGAGGATGAGAAGAGCTTTTTTTCATATTTTGCCAAAAATGAGATTTTATTAAAGGATAATCTATTATTAATAAAAGGAAATATAAGTAAGAAAATTATCGATTTTTTAAATATGCAGAATATGTGTTATTATGATATCACTCAGTGCAACTTGAAAAAATTATTAAATAAAAGCAATAGAGAAGAAGAAAAGAGTAAAGAAAGCTTAAATAAAGTAAAATTTACTAACGAAAAAGAGTTAAAAGATGAGAAATCTTTTGAAACTTTGGTTTTTGACAGACCGATTAGGTCAGGTGAAGAAATTATTGCAAACGGCGATCTTATAATTTTTGGACGTGTAAATAGCGGTTCTAAAATAAAAGCTTATGGGAATGTAGAAATTTTTGGAGAGATAGACTCTCTTGTAGAATGTGAAGGCCGATTTATGCTTATTAGAAAAATTGGGCTTGGAGAGGTTATTT
This sequence comes from Campylobacterales bacterium, assembly GCA_027009865.1. Taxonomy (GTDB): domain Bacteria; phylum Campylobacterota; class Campylobacteria; order Campylobacterales; family JAADDG01; genus JAADDG01. Next base: position 8,222 of record JALVCR010000020.1, on the reverse strand, counting down.
TTAACGGCGAGATTTTAGATAAAGAGCGTTTTTTAGATATGGAAACCGTTAAAAGAGTTTTTTTGAGGGATGGTAAAATAGAAATAAAGGATATATTGTGAACCAAACTACAATAAGAAAAAAAGTAAAAAGCGTAGGAATAGGTTTGCATACTGGAGAGCCTATCGAGATTACGATAGAGCCTTTGGAGGCCGATAGCGGAATAGTCTTTTATAGAAAAGATAAACAAGTTTCAATAGAGGCAAAATCAAAAAATGTGATAAATACTCAAATGGCTACGGTAATTGGAAAAGGAGGAGCTTCAATCTCTACAATAGAGCACCTTTTATCCGCTATTTACGCATATGGAATAGATAATATCTATATTACAATAGATGGTCCCGAAGTTCCAATAATGGATGGAAGCGCTATAAGTTTTTGTATGATGCTTGATGAAGCCGGCAAGAGAGTTCTATCTAAAAGTAAAAACATTATGCTTATAAAAAAGGAAGTTACGGTAAAGGAAGGGGATAAATTTGTAAAGCTCTCTCCCTCTAAAACTCCCTCTTATGATTTTGAGATAAATTTTAATCATCCAATGATTGGAGTTCAGCGATACTCTTTTGAGTTTAGCAAAAGAAATTATTTAAAAGAGATTGCAAGAGCAAGGACATTTGGATTTTTAAAGGATGTGCAATATCTAAGAAGCAAAAATTTAGCGTTAGGCGGATCTTTAGATAATGCGGTAGTATTGGATGATTATAAAATATTAAATAGCGAAGGGCTAAGATACAAAGATGAATTTGTAAGACATAAGATTTTGGATGCAATGGGTGATTTATCTCTTCTTGGAATGCAGTTTTTAGGCTCATATAGCTCGTTTGCTGGAAGCCATTATTTGAATAATCTTTTAACCAAAGAGCTTTTAAAAGATGAAAATAATTATGAGATAAAATCCTTTGAAGAGATTAAAGAGAGATCTTTGGCAAAGGTTTATTCATAGAGGTTGAAGTTCTTGTAATAGCTATCGGCTCTCCTTTGCTGGTTGGGATTTATAGGGAAGGGGAGATTATAGAAAAAATTGAAAGCAAAGAGAAAACAAGCGAATCTCTCCCATTAATTTTTGAAGATATTTTAAAAAGATATACACTCTCTTCTCTTTATTACGCTAAGGGGCCTGGAAGTTTTATGGCCATTAAGATATCTTATATCTTTTTAAAAACAGTCTCTATTGTAAAAGATATCCCTTTGTTTGGGGCTGATGCTTTCTATTTTAATAATAATCTTCCAATAAAAGCAACAGGCAAGCTCTATTTTGTAAAAGAAAATGGTATAATACGCACCAAAAAATTAGAATCTAAGAAAACCGGAGAGTTTTATCTACCTCTTTTTTTAAACAGAGGGGTTTTCTCTTTGGATTGTGAACCTCTATATATTTTACCTGCGGTTTAAGGATTAAAATTTGGTATTTACTGTTCCAGCTACCAGCGCTAATTTAGGTCCCGGTTTCGATACTTTGGGGCTTGCTATAAATCTTAAAAATAGAGTGATTATTAAAAAATCAAAATTTTTAAGTATTTCGCTAAAAGGGGAAGGAGAGAATAATTATCGCTTGAAAACTAATAACAGATTTATATCGATATTTTATGAAATTTATAAGTCTTTAACCGATAGGAGAGATAATTTCAGATTTGAATTTTATAATAATATTCCCCTATCAAGAGGGATGGGAAGCTCGTCTGCTATGATAGTCTCAGCTATCGGCTCAGCTTACGAAATGGCTGGAATAAAAGTTTCAAAAGAGAGAATTTTAAACGAAGCTTTAATTTACGAAAATCATCCAGATAACATCTCTCCGGCAGTTTACGGGGGATTTACAGTATCGATTGTGGAAAATAACAAGGTTTTTGTTAAAAAAAGAGAGCTTCCTTCATATTTAAAAGCTATAATGGTTATTCCAAACAGGGCGATGTCAACTAATCTCTCAAGAAAGGCTTTGCCAAAATTTTATAAAATGCAAGATATTGTTTTTAACATATCTCATTCCTCTTTTTTGACAGCCGCTTTTTTTGCAGGGGATTGGGATAGTTTAAGGATTGCTTCTAAAGATAAAATCCATCAAAAATATAGAATGAATAATATGAAAGAACTTTTTGAGGTTCAAAAAATAGCTTTATCTAACGGAGCTTTAATGAGCACTCTTTCTGGAAGCGGATCATCTTTTTTTAATCTATCTTATGAAGATGATGCAAAAAAAATAAGAGATAGTTTAAAAAAAGCTTTTCCTTCTTTTAGAGTTGAGATATTTGATCTTGACAATGAGGGATTTGAAATAAAAAAACTTTAAAAATAAAGAAATTTTGGTATAATTCATGACTAAGCCTATCAGACAGTGTATATGTTGTAAAGGAAGATTTATTCAAAAAGATTTAAATAGATTTTTATGTATAGAGGGAGAGCTATACCGTTTTTCTCATAATAAAGGAAGAAGCATATACATCTGCACCCCTTGCATAAAGCAAAAGAGCAAAAGATTATTAAAATCGTTAAATCGTTATTGCAAAAAAAATTATGATAATATCGATAAGTTTTTCGAAAATATAAGGAGTATTTAGTTAATGGGAAAAGTTCGTATTCACGAAATTGCAAAAGAGATAGGATTAAAAAGCAAAGAAGTTTTACAAAAGGCCCAAGAGATAAATTTGGATGTTAAATCGCCTCAAAGCGCTGTTAGCGAAGAGACGGCAAACGTTTTGATGAACTATATTATAAACGGTGTTTATGAAGGCGCAAAAGAAGAGAAAAAAGAGAGTAAAGAGATTGTAAAAGAGAAGCTTGAACAAAAGATTAAAGAAGAGCAAAAAACAAAGCCGCAAGAGAAAAAAGAAACCAAAGAGGTTAAAACCGAAAAAGAAATTAAAGAAAAAGAAGTAAAAACTAAAGAGAAGCCAAAAGAGGCAAAAGAAAAGAGAGAGCAAAAACCAAAATCTCAAAAAAGAGAATCTTTAGCACAGGCCAGTTTGAGAAATAGAAGAGGGCTTGTAATTGTTAAAAAGAAGAAGCCTAAAAAAGAGGAAAAACCAAAAGAGGAGACCCCTAAAAAGCCTACCGTAAGTGCGGCAAGTTTGGCTGAAATGGTAAGCGTTAAGAAAAAGAAAACCAAAAAGACTCCTCCTCCAAAGAAAAAAGAAGAGGTTAAAAAGCTTGATATAGAGATAGAATTTAAAGAGGTGGAAGTAGAGGAAGAGAAGAATCTTGTTGTTTTGCCAGATCTTACAAGTATGGGAAAAGAGGAGGAGAAAGAGCAGGTTAAGAAAAAGATAGAGCAGGATAAAATTAAATCTACTAAAAAAAGCCCGTTTTTAAATCAGGATATAAAAAGAGGCGGTTCTAAAAAGAAAAAGAAGAAAAAAGTAAAAGAGCAAGAGAGCGAAGTTAAGAAAATTAAAATTCCAGAAGAGATTAGGGTTTATGAATTTGCCGAGAAACTCGGCAAACAGCCAAGCGATATTATAGCTACGCTTTTTAATCTGGGAGTTATGGTTACTAAAAACGACTTTTTAGATAAAGATATGATTGAAATCTTAGCGGATGAGTATGGAATCGAAGTTGAGACTATCAATCCGTTAGATGAGTTTGATTATCTTGCAGCTTACGAAGAGATGGAGACAAAGAGCGACAATTTTATAGAAAAACCTCCTGTTATTACTATAATGGGGCATGTCGATCACGGTAAAACATCTCTTTTGGATAAGATAAGAAGCACTAAAGTTACCGAAAAAGAGGCCGGAGGAATCACTCAGCATATAGGAGCTTACAGCGTTACGAAAAACGGCAAAAAGATAACCTTTATAGATACTCCAGGCCATGAAGCTTTTACAGAAATGAGGGCAAGAGGAGCTCAGGCAACCGATATTGCGGTAATAGTCGTAGCTGCGGATGACGGGGTGAAACCTCAGACAAAAGAGGCGTTAGATCATGCCAAAGCAGCCGGAGTTCCGATAATTATAGCTATCAATAAAATAGATAAACCGGATGCCAATCCCGAACTTGTAAAATCTCAGCTCTCCGAGCTTGGAATAGTTCCAAGCGATTGGGGCGGAGAGTATGATTTTGTGGAGGTTTCCGCAAAAACGGGGCAAGGGATAGACGATCTTTTAGATACCATTTTGCTTCAAGCAGAAGTGATGGAGTTAAAGGCAAATCCTGACGTTTTTGCAAAAGCTATAGTTATAGATACCGCTTTGGAGAAGGGAAGAGGTCCTGTAGTTACCGTTATTGTGCAAAATGGAACCCTTAAAAAAGGAGATGTGATAGTTTGCGGCGGAACATACGGAAGAGTTAGGGCTCTTTTAAATGATGAAGGCAAAAATATAAAAGAGGTAGGTCCCGGAGAGCCGGCTTTAGTGGTAGGATTAAACGAAGTTCCAAATGCCGGAGATATTTTGGTAGCTGTTAAGAATGAAAAGATTGCAAGAGATTACGCTCAAAAGAGGGCTGAGTATTTAAGACAAAAAGAGCTTTCAAAAACCACAAAGGTAACAATAGACGAGCTTAATGAAATGATAGCCCAAGGCTCTATCAAATCTCTTCCGGTTATTGTAAAAGCTGATACTCAAGGAAGTCTGGAAGCTATAAAGGCAAGTTTGGAGAAGCTTAAAAATGAAGAAGTAAAGGTGGATATTATAAGCGCCGGTGTGGGCGGAATTACCGAAAGCGATATCTCTTTGGCCTCCGTTAGCGATAACTGCGTGATTTTTGGTTTTAATATAAGACCGACTGGAAGCGTTAAAGAGAAAGCCAAAAGTATGGGTATAGAGATAAAAACATACAATATTATCTATGATCTTATAGAAGATGTGAAAAATCTTCTAAGCGGACTTCTCTCTCCAGTTGTCAGAGAAGAGGCTTTGGGACAGGCTGAAGTGAGAGAAGTATTTAATATTCCAAAAGTTGGAACGGTTGCGGGATGTATTGTAACTGATGGAGTAATCAGCAGAGGAGCTGAGGTTAGATTGATTAGAGACGGCGTTATTATTTATGAGAGCAAAATATCTTCTTTGAAAAGATTTAAAGATGATGTAAGAGAGGTCGCCAAAGGGTATGAGTGCGGTATAGGCATAGAGAATTTTAATGATATAAAAGTTGGCGATTTTATAGAAAGTTTCAAAAAAGTTGAGGAAAAAGCTACGCTATGAAAGAAAAGAGCATAAAATTAAAAAGAGTAGAGAGCATATTAAGAGAGCTAATTCCCGAAGCTCTATCTACTCTAAGCGATGAGATGCTAAAAGGTCTTTGCGTAACGGAAGTTGAGTGCAGCAGGGGAAAATATGATGCTGTTATATATCTTGATAAAAGCTTTTTAAATGAAGAAGAGCAAAAATATGTTTTATCAAGACTTAGAAAAGTGCATAAATATATAGAAGATTATTGTATGCAGGCTGAAGGGTGGTATAGGTGCCCTAAAATGAGTTTTAAGTTTGATGATTCGTTGGAAAAGAAAAACAGAATGGATTATCTTTTTTCAAAAATAGAAAAAGAGTTGAAAAATGGATAGAGATACGCTTAAAGCTTTGCTAAAAGAGTGCGAAGTTGAATTATATGACACAGAAATAGTAACCGAAAACGGAAGAAAGATTTATAGGATTTATATCACTTCAAAAGATGGAATCACTTTAAATAAGTGCGAAGAGGTTACCAAGATAATTTCTCCGCTTTTAGATACGAATCCCCCAATAGAGGGGCAATACTATTTGGAGGTCAGCTCTCCGGGAGTTGAGAGAAAGTTAAAATCTATCGATAATTTTAAAGCTTCCGTAGGGGAGCTTGTAAAAATTACCACATTTGATAAAGATAAGATAAAGGGCAAGCTTTTAAAAGTTGATGGAGATAATAAAATCTTGATAAGAGAAGAGAGCGGAGATTTAAAAGAGATAAATTATACGGATATAGAGAAGGCTAAAACCTATTACAAATGGTAAATGATGAGTTTTACCTCTCTTTGGCTTTAAAAGAGGCTTGGAAATATCAAGGGCTAACTTATCCAAATCCCTCTGTCGGAGCTTTGATTTTAGATAGAGATGGTAAAATTTTATCGATTGCGGCTCATAAAAGGGCAAATGAAGCTCATGCAGAGCTAAATGCCGCCGCAGAAGCTTTTTATGAGCTTTCCAAAGAGAAAGCTATATTAAATATAAAAGATCCTTTCAAACTTCACTCTTATCTTTTGAAAAATCACAACAATCTATTTAGAAATTTTACTATTTATGTTACTTTGGAGCCCTGTTCTCATATCGGAAAAACTCCATCTTGTGCTACTTTAATTAAAGAGCTTGGATTTAAGAGGGTTGTTATAGGTTCTATGGATATAAACAAAGCAGCTTCCGGCGGGGCTGATATTTTAGAAAAAGCGGGCATAGAGGTTAAAGTTGGAGTTTTAAAAAAAGAGTGCGATCTTTTAATAGAGCCTTTTAAAAAATGGCAAAAGGGCAAGCCTTTTATTTTTTTCAAGCTTGCTCAGACTCAAAACGGAGCAGTTACGGGAGGGGTTATCAGCTCTCTTAAATCAAGAGAGTTGGTTCACAAATTAAGAGATAGAATAGATCTGTTGGTTATAGGAGGAAATACTGTAAGGGTTGATAGGCCGATTTTGGACTGCCGCCTGATAGATTCAAAAAAGGCTCCTGATGTTTTAATTTTTACAAAAAATCCTGAAAGTATTGATAGAAGCATTCCTCTCTTTAATGTAAAAAACAGAAATGTATTTGTGGAATCTTCCCTTAAGAGGATTTTTTCTTATAAATTTGTAATGATTGAAGGAGGGGAGGGAATGCTAAATGCTGCAAAAGATATGATTGATTGGTTTTTGCTCTTTATATCTCCTAAATTTTCTTTGAAAGATAATCTAAAAAGCACAATATCTTTAAAAAGATTACATTTTTTTTCATTGGATGACGATATTGTCGTATGGAATAAAGTTATAAACGATTTTTAAAATGATTTTTAATAAAATTTTGCAAAACATAAAAAGGATACAGATGAAAAGAGTTTCTTTATTGACGGTCTCTATGCTTGTTTCGTTTAATTTATTAAACGCTGCTACAATTACAAAGCTTTTTTATAAAAACGGCAAAGTTCATTATGAGCTTAGCACTCAAGATGGGAAAAAAGAGGGCATTACAAAAGAGTATGATAAAAATGGAAATTTAATAGCTGAATGGAAATATAGAGATGATAAATTAAACGGTATAAGTAGAAAATATAAAAATGGTCAATTGAAGTTTGAAATAAATTATAAAAATGGAGTTGCCGAAGGAATTACGAAAGAGTATGATGAAAATGGTAATTTAAAAGCTGAATGGATGTATAAAAACGGCAAGAAAAATGGAGTTAGCATAATTTATTATCCAAACGGAAAGATTCATTATAAGTCTACTTATAGAGATTCCAAATTAAATGGCATTACGAAAGAGTATGATGAAAATGGTAATTTAATAGCTGAATGGATGTATAAAAATGATAAATTAAATGGCATAAGTAGAAAATATAAAAATGGAAAACTAAAATTTGAAATTCCATATAATAATGATGTAGTAGAAGGAGAAGTTTTAGAATATAATGAAGATGGCACTTTGAAAGCTAAATGGATGTATAAAAACGGTAAAAAAAATGGTGTTAGTATAGTATATTATCCCGGTATCGGAACTAAGCATTATGAACTGACTTATAAAGACGGAGTTTTAAACGGAGTGGCTAAAGAGTATTATGAAGACGGCTCTTTGAAAGCCGAGTGGGAGTATAAAAACGGAAAGCTTTAATTCTCTCCGTTTTTATGCAAAGCGCATGTTGGGCATATTCCTGAGAATATAAGCTCTGTGTGGTCTATTTCATAGGAGCTTTTGCTTTCAACCTCTTTTATAATATCCATACTATTTACGTTTATATCTTCCACTTTTCCGCAATATTTGCAAATAATATGAGCGTGATCCTCTTTTGAGAGCTCAAATTTTGATTTTAAGTTTGGTATTTTAACCTCTTTTATAAACTCTTTATCCATCATTGCATGAATATTTTTGTAAACAGTAGCCAAAGATAGAGATGGAAATTTTTCTCTTATCTTTTCGTAAAGCTCCTCTATGCTAAGATGACCGTTGTGCATAAGCTCTTCTACAATGCACATTCTCTGAGGCGTAACTTTTAGATCATAATCTTTTAAAAGTTTTGTTATTTGAGTATTCATTTTT
>JALVCR010000019.1 GCA_027009865.1 Campylobacterales bacterium | reverse complement strand
ATATCGGAGCTCGAATATAAAAGATATATAAAACAGCTATCTTTCAATGAAGAGGAATCAAGATCAGATTATCTGGTATTTGAAGCTCCAAACACATTGATAGCAAACTGGATAAAAACAAAATACGCAGAAAAAATAGCAAATATTCACGAAATAAAAACAGGAATCAAACCAAAAGTAGTAATCAAAAAGAGAGTAAAAAATCATACTTTCCAGACAGAAAATACTCAAAATACCCAAAATTTTCACATACCAAAAATAAAAAGCACAATTTTAAATCCATCATACACCTTTGAGAGCTTTGTTGTGGGAAGCTCAAACCAATACGCCTTTACAGCCGCAAAATCGGTAGCCCAAAAACCTGCAATAATCTACAATCCAGTATTTATATACGGACCTACCGGACTTGGAAAAACTCACCTAATACAAGCTATTGGAAATTATGCCCTAAATAAAGGAATGAATGTTATTTATACCACAATAGAGCAGTTTATGAACGATTTTACATACAATCTAAGAAACCAAACAATGGACAGATTCAGGGAAAAATATAGAGTATGCGACATTTTATTAATAGATGATATCCAGTTTCTATCAAACAAAATCCAAACCCAAGAAGAGTTTTTTCACACATTCAACGAACTCTACTCAAACAAAAAACAGATAGTCCTAACAGCAGACAAACCTCCAAAAAAGATAGCGGGACTTGAAGAGAGACTTCAAAGTAGATTTGAATGGGGCCTAATAGCTGACATCCATCCGCCGGAACTTGAGACAAAAATAGCAATAATCAAAAAAAAATGTGAACTTGATGGGATATATTTAAATAATGAAGTAATAAACTACATAGCCTCAAATATGGGAGACAATATAAGAGAGATAGAGAGCGCAATAATAAACCTAAACGCTTACGCCTCACTAATGCATCAAGAGATAACCTTGGAATTTGCAAAAAACGTAATGAAAGAGCAAATCAAAGAAAAGAAAAAAAATATTCAACTAAACGATATAATAAGCGTAATATCCAAAGAACTAAACGTAAAATCAAGCGACATAAAATCAAAAAAGAGAAACAAAAACATAGTGGAAGCAAGAAGGATAGGAATATACTTAGCAAGAACATTAACGCACAACTCAATGCCGACATTAGCATCATACTTTGGAATGAAAGATCACACGGCAGTTTCCCACAATATGAAAAAAATAAATGAACTAATAAGCAACGACGAAAATTTTAAACTAAAAGTAGAAGAGCTAAAAAACAAAATTTTATCGCAATAGGTGAAAAGAAGTGAAAAAAAACAAAAAAATAAAAAGCCAAAAAAATACCGAAAAAACGGTAAAAAATGAAGGTTTTCACAATTTCAACAAAAACTACTACGACTACTATATTTATTAATAATATAAAGGAAAAAAGATGAAAGTTACAATAAACAAAAACGTCTTGGAAAACATACTTCTAAATACCCAAAGTTTCATAGAAAAAAAGGATCTAAGCCAGATAACCTCTCACGTTTTAATAGAGGCAAAAGAAAATCAGCTAGAAATAAGAGCAACAGAAAAAGAGAGCGGAATAGAGATAAAAAGCCAAAACGCAAATATAGAGGAAGAGGGAAAAGCAACTGCAAACGGAAAGAAAATTCTGGATATAGTAAAAATATTAAAAGATGAAGATGTAGAGATATATACTCAAAACAACTATCTTCATATAAATCAAAAGCATTCAAAATTTAAACTTCCGATGTTTAACCCAAACGAATATCCATCTTTTCCAATAATAGATGATAAGGCCAAATTTGACATAGACAATCAAACACTAATTAGATCAATAAAAAAAATAGCTCCGGCAATCGATACAAACAATCCCAAGTATGAGCTAAACGGAGCTTTAATAAATATAAAAGAGAATAAAATAGACTTTGTAGCAACAGACACAAAAAGACTTGCCTTAGTAGAAATAGAGAGAAAAAACGAAAAACCTCTATCGATAATAATTCCAAAAAAAGCGATAAACAGCATTCAAAGACTATTTTTTGATGAAATAGAGATCTATTATGACAAAAATACACTAATTGCAAAATCTCCCGATTTTCTTTTTTTTACAAAACTAATAAACGGAAACTATCCAAATTATGAAAGAGTAATTCCCCAAACCCTGCATCACAAATTTACTCTAAACAGAGATCAGATGATAGATGCGATAAAACAGATATCCATAATCTCAGAAGAGATAAAGATAACTTTTACCCCAAAAAGCGTAATATTTGAAAGCTTAAATGAAGATAACGTAGAAGCAAAAACCGAGATAGAACAAGAGATAGAGATAGAAGATGAGATATATATAGCGGCAAATGCAAAACATCTATTAGATTTCTTAACTCATATAGACAAAAACATATTTGAGATAGGAATAAACGATCCGCAGCTTGCATTTATGCTAAAAAGTGAAAATTTTATTACCGTTATGATGCCTATTATTATATAATTTAAAAAATATTAACAAATTACGGAGAAGATATGACAGATTACAAAGCAAGTAACATAAAAGTATTAAAAGGGCTTGAAGCCGTAAGAAAAAGACCGGGAATGTATATAGGAGATACAAACATTAACGGTCTTCATCACTTAATCTATGAAGTAGTTGACAACTCCATAGATGAAGCAATGGCAGGATACTGCACAAATATAGAGATAGAGCTTACAAAAAGCGGTTCCGCGATAATAAGCGACAACGGAAGGGGAATACCGGTAGATATTCATCCAACGGAAAAAATACCGGCCGCAACCGTAGTTTTAACAGTTTTGCATGCCGGAGGAAAATTTGACAAAGATACATATAAAGTATCAGGAGGACTTCACGGAGTCGGAGTATCGGTAGTAAACGCCCTTTCAAAAAAACTTATTTTAGAGATAAAAAGAGAAGGCAAAATATACAGACAAGAGTTTGAGAGAGGAATTCCCGTAACGGATCTTGAAGTTATAGGAAAAACAAAAAAAAGCGGAACAAAAATAGAGTTTTGGCCAGATGACGAAATTTTTGAAGTAATAGAGTTTAATTACGATATTTTAGCTAAAAGATTTAGAGAGCTTGCATATTTAAACCCTAAAATAACAATAAAATTTAAAGATGAGAGAATAAAAAAAGAGGAAGTTTATCACTTTGAAGGGGGACTTACTCAGTTTGTAGAGAACCTAAATAAACATGAAAAGATATGCCACACTATCCATTTTCAAAAAAAAGTGGAAGATATAGAGATAGACATAGCTCTCTTATACAACACAACTTACAGTGAAATTTTATACTCCTTTGTAAATAACATAAGAACACCAGAAGGCGGAACGCATGAGAGCGGTTTTAGAGCAGGGCTTACGAAAGCTATTGTAAGATATGTAAGCCAGAACGCTTCTCAAAAAGAGAAAGATATAAAAATATCGGGAGAAGATGTAAGAGAGGGACTTATAGCGGTTGTCAGCGTAAAAGTGCCAGAACCACAATTCGAAGGACAGACAAAAGGAAAACTTGGAAGCTCTTATGTAAAGCCTCTTGTCCAAAAAGCTACAAATGAATTTTTAAATAAATATTTCGAAGAAAATCCAATAGATGCCAAGGCTATTATGAACAAGGCCATAATGGCAGCTAAAGGAAGAGAGGCCGCCAAGAAAGCAAGGGAGCTTACAAGAAGAAAAGACGCTATGCATGTTGGAACACTTCCCGGAAAACTGGCAGATTGCCAAAGCAAAGACCCTTCTATTTGCGAGATATATCTTGTGGAGGGAGATAGTGCCGGAGGAAGCGCCAAACAGGGAAGAGATAGGGTTTTTCAAGCTATACTTCCTTTAAAGGGAAAAATATTAAATGTCGAAAAGAGCAGAATAGATAAAATATTAAAATCTGAAGAGATTATAAATATGATTACAGCTCTTGGATGCGGAATAGGAGAGGAGTTTAACGAGAAAAAATTAAGATACCACAAAATAATAATAATGACCGATGCAGATGTGGACGGAAGCCATATTCAAACTCTGCTTTTAACTTTCTTCTTTAGATACCTAAAGGATATCATAGAAAAAGGGTATCTATATATAGCCCAGCCGCCTCTTTACAGATATAAAAAAGGAAAAAAAGAGATATATTTAAAAGACGATAAAGAGATGAATGAATTTTTGATAGAAAACGGAATAGATTCATTAAAAATAGAGGGAGTAGGAAAAAAAGATTTAATAGAGTTTTTTAAAATAGTAGCAGCGTATAGAAGCATATTAAAAGAGCTCTCAAAAAGATACTCCGTAATAGAGGTAGTTAGATACCTAATAGAAAATGAGAAACTAATATCCCTTCCAATTGAAGAGATGGAGAAAAAAATAGAAAGTTTCATAAATTCAATAGGATTTAATATATTAAATAAAAAAAGAGACACAGATTCTCTTCATCTCTATATCCAGACAAATGAAGGTTTGGAGGAATTGAAAATAGATGAAAATCTCTTTACAAATCCTCTCTTTCAAGAGGCTATTTTTATATACAATAAAATAAAAGAAAGAGAGCTGGAATATCTGTTTGAGGGAAAAGATTTAATAGAAGTTTTGGAAGAGATAGAAAAAGAGGCAAAAAAGGGAGCCTATATTCAAAGATATAAAGGTTTGGGAGAGATGAATCCCGATCAGCTTTGGGAGACTACAATGAATCCAGAAAATAGAAGGCTTCTTAAAATAAAGATAGAAGACGCAGCGGAAGCGAGTGAGACTTTCTCTTTGTTTATGGGAGATGAAGTAGAGCCAAGAAGAAAATATATTCAAGAACACGCAAAAGATGTAAAACATCTTGACGTGTAACTATTTATTTTTTATATAAAGATAGATAGAGTATAAAAAAAGAGCCAAGATTGGAAGCAAAATTCCAATCTCTGGGCTTATTATTCCATTTATAGTTATCTTTGCAAGAACAAACAAAATTCCCCACAAAATCAAAGAAGCGAGAATAAAAACAGTGGCAAAAAGGGCTGTATCAAAAAATCTGCTTGATATAGGTATAAAATAGAAAGATAAAAGAATAAAAAAGGGTGCAAAGAGAGGGAAAATAGTCATTAAATATAAAGAGGCTTTTATCTTCTCTATATTTAAATCTTGAGGTTTTAACAAATTGATAGCGCTTATTGCGTCAATAATAGTAAAACTTGTTTTTCCTTCAAAAATATTTGTAATAATTTTAGGTTTGAAATTTTGAAGAGCAAAAATTTTATCTTTTTTATCTATCTTAATAGCGCCCATTTTATTTTCGGAAACTTTTGGTTTATGAATAATTTCAACATTATTTAATTCCCATACATTATTTTTAAATCTTGCGCTTTTAGCGCTTATTATTTTATTTAAATCCCCGTTTTTTGTTACAAAAAGTTTTATATCTTTTGCGCTTTTTGTAAATGGATTTAGATACTTAATATAAACGTATGTATTATAGTTCTTTAAAAATAGATCCGATGAAGTGGAAGCTAATCTTTTATATTTTCTTATATTTTTCGCATACTCCCCGCTGTAAGCAAAAGGAGTAGCGTTTAGAGCTATATAGATTAAAGTTATTAAAAGGGATATTAAAAATATTGGAGTTATAACCATATTTTTGGATATTCCAAAAGAGTAAAGAGATATAAGCTCGCTGTTTTTTATCATCTTCATTTTTGTAAAAATCATGGCAAAGATTAAAGATATAGGAAGTATATAATTGATTG
>JALVCR010000018.1 GCA_027009865.1 Campylobacterales bacterium | reverse complement strand
TTGGGCGCTTACATATGGATTAGCGTGCTGCGCCATTGAGATGATGGCATCGGGAGCCAGCAGATACGATTTTGACAGATTCGGAACTATCTTTAGAGCAAGCCCAAGACAGGCCGATTTGATGATAGTAGCCGGAACTCTTACAAAAAAACATGCTGAGTTTATCAGAAGATTATATGATCAGATGACTGAACCAAAATGGGTAATAAGCATGGGAAGCTGCGCAAATACTGGCGGAATGTTTAACACATACGCTACCGTTCAGGGCGTAGATAGAGTTATTCCGGTGGATATCTACCTTCCAGGCTGCGCTCCAAGACCTGAGACTCTTCAATATGCGGTTATGATGCTTCAAAAACAGATAAGACGCGAAAGCGCTTTTCAAAAACTTAAACCAAAAAGGCTGGTATGATGAGAAGATATCAAGACAAGCACGACGTTCAGGCCAAAGCCTATTATAACGACAGATTCTGGGTTGCGCCGCAAATTCCAAAAGAGCCGGTGGAGAGCGACGAAGTATTTGCAAAAGATTTAAAAAGCTTAAAAAGCAAATTTCAAATAAAAGAGGCCTATATCCAAAGAGGCCAAATGGTTGTATATATAGACCCAAAAGATAACAGGGAAGTATTAAAACATTTAAGAGATGAGCTCTCTTATAACTTTCTAAGCGAGCTTAGCGCAATAGATTGGCTTGCAAAAAGAGGAGAGTTTGAGATATTTTATCAAATGCTCTCAACTTCCAAAAGAAAAAGAATGAGAGTTAAATGCTACATAAAAGAGAAAGAGGCAATAGAGAGCGTTTGCGATATCTACAAAAGCGCCGATTGGGCTGAGAGAGAGATGTATGATATGTTCGGTGTTATCGTAAATAATCATCCTTTTATGAAAAGACTTCTTATGCCAGATGACTGGCAGGGATACCCGCTTAGAAAAAGCTATCCTTTGCACGGAGACGAATTTGCGCAATGGTATGAGGTCGATAAGATATTTGGAAAAGAGTATAGAGATATTATAGGGCCAGAAAACAGAGACAGCGCTTATGTAAACGAAAGAGATACAAAACATTTTGCAAGAATCAGACACGAAGTAAGATACGGCGAAGAGCCAAGCAAAGAGCCTACCAACTTAATGCAAGAGTATCAAGAGGAGGAAGGCGTGTTCTTGATTAAAAAATTTAAAAAAGACAAATCAATCACTTTGAAAGAGAGAAAGTAACATGGAGACTCCAAGAAGAGAATATCCAAATAGATTAGAGCCTTTTTTCGAGAATCTCGTTTTTGATAGAGACGATAATACGATGGTTATCAACTTCGGACCGCAGCATCCCTCCGCTCACGGACAGTTAAGGCTTATTTTAGAACTTGACGGAGAGCAGATAGTAAAAGCGGTTCCCGATATCGGTTATCTACACAGAGGTATGGAGAAGATGGCCGAGAATATGATTTATAACGAATTTCTTCCGACAACGGACAGAATGGATTATATAGCGGCCACTTCAAACAACTATGCATTTGCGCTTGCTGTAGAGAAGCTTCTTGGAATAGAGGCTCCAAGAAGAGCTAAAATCATAAGAACTATGCTTCTTGAGCTAAACAGAATCATTTCTCACCTATTTTGGCTTGCTACGCACGCATTGGACGTTGGAGCTATGAGTATCTTTCTCTACTGCTTTAGAGAGAGAGAATTTGCAATGGATTTAATGGAAGATTACTGCGGAGCAAGACTGACTCATTCAGCCGTTAGAATCGGCGGAGTTCCTTTGGATCTTCCGGATGGATGGATAGAGAAACTTGCCCATTTTATAAATAAACTTCCAAAAGATATAGAAGATTACGAAGGTTTGTTAGATCAAAACAGAATCTGGAAAATGAGACTTGAGGAAGTTGGAGTCATATCCCCCCAAATGGCTCAAACATGGGGATGTTCAGGACCTACTCTAAGAGGAAGCGGAATACCTTGGGATATTAGAAAAGAGGAGCCTTACGAGCTTTACGACGAGCTTGATTTTGATGTTCCGGTAACCGATTCTTGCGACAGTTACGGAAGATATAAATTGTATATGCAAGAGATGAGAGAATCTATCAAAATTTTAAAACAGCTAATTCCTATGTATAAAGAGAGCGATCCTCAAATAATGGCTCACGCTCCTCAATACATATCCGCTCCCAAAGAGGATATTATGACTCAAAACTACTCTTTGATGCAGCATTTCGTTCTTGTTACTCAGGGTATGAGACCTCCTGTTGGAGAAGTTTATGTAGCTACCGAATCTCCAAAAGGAGAGCTTGGTTTTTATATAAATTCACAAGGAGGGCCTTATCCTTACAGACTTAAAGTAAGAGCGCCGAGTTTTTGGCACACAAGTATCTTGCAAGAGCTTCTTGTGGGTCATTATATAGCCGATGTCGTAACGATTATCGGAAATCTCAATATCGTCTTTGGCGAGATTGACAGATAAACGGAGTGAAATATGCAAAGATATGACTTAAGACATCTAAAAGATAATTTCTACGACAGAATGCTTGAGATTTTGGATAAAGAGGCCAAAGAGGGAGAAGTGGTTATTTTTATGTTCGAAATCGGAGATTTCACTCCGGTTCAAAAAAGCGCTGATCTTATAAAAGAGCACGGCCACGAGCTGTTAAATTCTCTAAAATTTAATGAAGTTGACTGGACTATAGTAACAAGAAGGAAAAAAGGGTGAGCAGCAAAGTCTATTTCTCATCTTGGCGCGGCGAGCTTATCGATAACAGGGGGGTTAAAAAAGAGGAGTGGAAAGAGTCCTCTTTTAATTTTCCCGCACAATACGCAACCGATACCGATTCCAAAGCCTTCATAGGATGGGACGGTTTTGCGCTTTTTGACGAAAACGTCGATGTAGTCAGACTCGCTACGGAATATGCCGCTCAATATCAGATATACTCTGAAGCTTGCGGCAGATGCGCGCCTGGAAGATGGGGAGGAAGGATTCTTTACGACCTTCTTGACAAAATTGCTCGTGGCGAAGGAGAGATGAGCGATCTTGAACATCTAAAAGAGGTATCCTCCACTATGATGGAGACAAGCAAATGCGAAATCGGAAGAACTGTTCCAGTGCCTCTTTTACAGATGATAAATTATTTTAAAGAAGATTTTGAATCTCTCATCAACGAAAAAAAACCTTCTCCGGAATATGATAACAAAGAGAGAAGATATATAGCCAAAATAACCGCTCCGTGTATGGATGCATGTCCGGCTCACGTAGATATTCCGGCATATATTGAAGGGGTTAGAGACCTTAGATTTGACGATAGTCTAAAAGCTACTAAAAAAACAATGCCGTTAGCTCATACATGCGGAAGAGTCTGCCCTCATCCTTGTGAAGATGAATGCAGAAGAGCAAATCTTGACGAACCGATTTCTATTATGGAGCTTAAAAGAATCGGCGCAGATTATGAAACAGACCACTCTTTGATGCATCTCTATCCAAAAAAGCCAAAAGAAAAAATTGGCAAAAAAGTGGGAATTATAGGAGCAGGCCCGGCAGGTCTTACGGCAGCTTTCTATCTGGCTTTGGAGGGAATAGATTGCGATGTGTATGACGCTCTTCCTGTTTTGGGAGGGGAAGTTGCCGTAGGAGTTCCAGAATACAGAATGCCTTATGATAAATATTACAAAGATATAGAAGCGGTAAAAGATCTTGGAGTCAACTTTATTTTAAACACGAAAGTTGATGATAAGATGATGAGAGAGTTTGAGAAAAAATATGACGCTCTCTTAGTAGCTACCGGAACAAGAATCTCAAAAAAGGTAAGAGCCAAAAATGAAAGACCTGAAATTAAAGGATACTGGCCGGCTATTCCTTTTTTAGATCAGGTAAATCTATATGTCAAATGGAAAATAGGCGAACCGGTTGATCTAACGGGCAAAACCGTTGTATGTGTAGGAGGAGGTTTTACCTCCATGGACGTGGTAAGATGCGCCGTTAGGGCAAATGCCAAAAAAGTAATTATGCTCTATAGAAGAGATGAGAAAACCATTATTAGAAACACCTCTTGGGAAGAGTATCACGAAGCTGTCGAAGAGGGAGTTGAGTTTATATTCCACTCGGCAATCGAAGAGATAATAGACGAAAATGATGTTTTGAAAAAACTCAAAGTAAACCGCTTTGAGCTTGTTCCAGATCCAAACGGCGGAAGACCTCAGCTTGTAAAAATTGAAGGAGCCGATTTTGAGATAGAGTGCGATTATCTAATTCCTGCCGTATCTCAGGATGCGGATCTCTCTTTGCTTCCAGAAGAGTGGGAGATAGAGAGAACAAGCTGGAGAACGATAAAAACCGACGGAAAAACCTATATGACTTCAAGAAAAGGGATTTTCGCAGCCGGTGACTGCGAATATGGGCCTATGACTATCGTAAACGCGGTCGGTCAGGCCAAAAGAGCGGCTTCCGTTATCTCAAGATATGTGCAAACCGGAGAGATAACGCTAACAGATGAAGAGATTATGGAAGATCATTTAAGAGCTTTAAAAGTTTATGATAAAAACGAAAAGGTTAAAGGATGGATTCCTGGTCTTCCAAGAGAAGTTAGCAAAAAGCTCTCAGTCAAAGAGAGAATAGATAACAATAAAGAGGTTAATTTAGGTTTCACCAAGCCTCAGGCAATAAGAGAGGCTGAGCGTTGTATGCGCTGTTACTACATAGCGATGGTGGCGGTATGATGGAAAAGATAAGATACGAAATAGACGGCAAAGAGATTATAGCCGATAAAAACGAAACTATACTCTCTGCGGCAAGAAGAGAGGGTATCTATATTCCGACTATGTGCTATTTAACAAAAGTCAAGCCGATAGCCTCTTGCAGAATGTGCGTCGTAGAGATGGAAGGAGTTGACGGCTTTATATTAAGCTGTCAAGAAAGAGCCATAGAGGGCGCTAAGATAAAGACAAATTCTCCCGCTTTGTTTAAACATCGCCAAAATATTATGAAACTTTATGACGTAAACCATCCTTTGGAATGCGGCGTATGCGATAAAAGCGGAGAGTGCGAGCTTCAAAATAAAACTTTGGAATTTGGCGTCTCCTCTCAGGAGTTTAGCGCAAAAGATCAAAAAAGAGAGATAAAGGACTGGAACTATATCCAATATGATCCAAGCCTTTGCATTATGTGCGAAAGATGTGTTCATACATGCAATGAAGTGATAGGAGACGATGCGATAACAATCCAATACGGAGGATACAAATCTATAATCGTAACCAAAGACGGGGGAGATTTAGACTGCACCTTCTGCGGAGAGTGTATAGCCGTATGTCCTGTGGGAGCTCTTATTAGCAAAGATTTCAAATACACTTCAAACGCATGGGAGCTAAGAGAGATTCCATCTTCCTGCGCTCACTGCTCAAGCGCTTGCTCTTTATTTTACGATGTAAAACACAAAAGCGTTTTTGAACCTAAAGAGAAGATTTATAGAGTAAAAAACAGCATCGAATACACAACTCTTTGCGGAGCTGGAAGATTTGGATTCGATTTTCAAAATGAAGCCAAAAAGGATAAAGAGGCTTTTAATAAGGCCATTTTGGCTTTCAAAGAGGCCGACACCATAAAATTTAACAGTCTCATCACAAACGAAGAGGCTTTGATTTTGCAAAAGTTAAAAGAGAAATTTGGCTACAAACTTGTAAACAAAGATGCATACTCTTATAAGAAATTTTTGCAAAACTTCTCAAAAACTTCCTCAAAAAGCCTATATGAAGGAAATTTGCAAAATATAGCAAACA
>JALVCR010000017.1 GCA_027009865.1 Campylobacterales bacterium | reverse complement strand
AAAAAACTTAAAACTGTCTCCAAAATATCGTCATCGTCTCTGCTTCTTGCCTTAAGCTCCTCTTCTCTTTCATCTTCATACACTACGCTTATATATTCGTTATAACTTGATATTGATGATATTTGTTTTTTAGCGGCTAAAATTTTAATTACAATTATATCCAAAAACTGCTTTGTAAAAATATCCATCTTGCCGAAACGATCTCTCATCTCATCCTCTATTTCATAAACCTCTTCTACGCTTTCACATCCGCTAAGTCTTCTGTAAAGCTCCAATCTTACCCTATCTTCAGCTATATACTCGCTATTTATAAAAGCGCTTACGCTTAATTTTATCTCTATATCTTTTTTATTGGCTACCTTCTTATGCAAAAGCTCATTTACGCTCTCTTCAAGCATTTTAAGATACAAAGAGTAGCCTATATTTTTTATATGGCCGCTTTGAGCCTCCCCTATTATATTTCCGCCGCCTCTTATTTCAAGATCATAATAAGCAAGAGCCGAGCCGCTTCCAAGATAAGAATTGCTCTCTAACGCTATCAGCCTTTTTGCCGCAGCTTCGCTTAGGGAATCTCTATCTTCTATCAAAAAATAGCAATACCCCTCTCTTTTGCTTCTTCCGACTCTCCCTCTTAATTGATGAAGATCGGCTATTCCAAATCTATCGGCTCCCTCTACAATAATCGTATTGACGTTTGGCAGATGCACTCCTGATTCCACAATAGAAGTAGATAGCAAAATATCATACTCTCCCTTTTCAAAAGAGAGCATCTCTTTTTCACTCTCGGCAGTTGATACTTTGGAGTGCAAAACCAAAATTTTAATATCAGGAATCAACTCTTCTAACTCCCTTTTTTTATCATCTATCGTAGCTATCCTATTATGGATATAAAATATCTGCCCTCCTCTTCTTTTCTCTCTTAAAATCACCTCTTTTACAAGCCTTTGGTCATACTCTTTGACAAAAGTTCTAATATCCTTTCTATCTTGGGGAGGAGTAAAAATTTGAGAAAAGCTCTTTATTGAAGATAGAGCCATATTAAGACTTCTTGGAATCGGAGTGGCGCTCATTGAGAGAATATGGACATTCTCTCTTAACGCCTTTAGTTTCTCTTTTTGCTTGACTCCAAACTTATGCTCCTCGTCTATCACCACTAAAGCTAAATTTTTAAACTCGCATCCTAAAATCGTATGAGTTCCGACAACTACGTCTATATCCCCCTCTTTCAAGCCCTTTAGAATCTCTCTTTTCTCTTTTGGTTTTGTAAATCTGTCAAGCTTTGCTATTTTAACTTTAAAAGGCGATAATCTATCGGTTAGAGTTTTATAGTGCTGAGATGATAAAAGAGTGGTTGGAACAACAAAAGCGCACTGATATCCGCTAAGCTTAGTTGCCAAAATAGCATTCATAGCAACTTCCGTTTTTCCAAAGCCCACATCGGCGCTAAGAAGCCTATCCATCACTCTGCCGGTGTTTAGCTCCTCAAAAATCTCCTCTACGGCTTTTTTTTGATCTTTTGTATATTCAAATCCCAAAGAGGCCTGAAAGAGAGCTATCTCTTCAAAATCTCCTCTTATTTTAAATCCTTTTGACAACTCCCTTTTTGCCGCTATCTCCACTATATCTTTGGCTATTTTAAAGAGTTTCTCTTTGGCTTTTGCTTTCTGTTTTAGGAAACTGCCTTTTCCAAGTTTGTCAATCTGCACCAAAACGCCGCTATCTCCGATATAGCGGCTTATAACTTCCAAATTTTCCACAGGCACCAAAAGAGCGTCTTCATTTTGATATTCGATTTTGACAAAATCCCTAACCGCTCCTAAAACTTTTACCTGCTCAAGACCTTTGAAAATTCCTATTCCGTGAATCTCATGAACCACATAATCCCCAACTTTAAGCTCGTCTATTAAAAAAGCTGGTTTCTTTACTCTCCTTTTTCTCTTTCTTTCGTTAAAAGATAAGATAAGCTCTTTGTCTGAGAGAATATTTAAAATAACATCGCTTTTTTTAAATTTATACTTTAAATTTTCAGGAATTGAGAATCTTTTTAAAACGGCCTCGTTTTTTGCTATCAGAGTTATATTTTTATTTTCATGAAATTTTAAAAACGAATAAATGTCTGCAACATTTATATCTTTATACTTTAAAGGAGAGGGAAGAGTTTTTAGAGATAAAAATTTCTCTTTAACTTTTTCATCTCTAAAAGTGATATCTAAAAACTCCTCTTTAAAATCGTAAGCTAATCTGCTATCTAAAATATCGGTATAAAATACTCCAAAATCGTCCAAAACCCATAAAGAGAGAGAATGCAAATCCTTAAAAAAGGTATCGCTTCTGAAATTTTCACATCTTTTATTAAGCTCTCTAAAGCTTTGCTCATTTAATGCAAAAAGAGCCGGAATTATTTCAACCTTTTCAATCTCTTCTTTTCTGCTTCGCTGCGTCTCTCTCTCAAAAATCCTGATACTCTCTATCTGAGTGTCAAAAAGAGATATTCTATAGGGATTTTCGCTATTTATCGGGAAAATATCGATAATATCTCCCCTAAAGGAGACTTCCCCTTTCTCCTCTACGATATCTACAAAACTATACCCACAAAAAAAGAGTTTTTGTTTTAGAGTCTCTAAATTTATATCATCTCCAAAAGAGAGGGAAAATCTATCAAAAAGCTCTTTTTTAGGAAGAGGATTTACTAAAGTTCTAATAGGAGATATCAAAATCTTTTTTTTATTATCACTAAAATAGTAGGAATTTAAAATGCTTAGAAGAAGATGAATCTCCTCTTTATAAACTCTTAAATCATCCCCAAAAGAGGCTCTAAGATCTGGAAGAGAGAAAGCTTCATACCCCAAAAAAGAGGCCGCGTCTCTTATAAGCTCGGCCTCTTTTTCGTTTTGGCAGATAATAAGCTCGCAATATGAATCTTTTAAAAATTCATATATACAAGCGGAAAGATTCATATTTATGGACAAAATCCTTATTTAACTATCTTTGCCTGTTTGGCATTTGTAACGACGGAAGTTTGAGGAGTGGAATCTTTTTTTGTCTTGCTTTCTCCCTCAAAATAACCGCTTTGCTCTATTACAAGCTGTTTTGCCAAAACTTTTCCTATATATCTTCCTCCAGCCAAAATCTCAACCGTATTGCAGTCAGCATTTCCTTCAAAAGAGCCGCTTATAATCATTTTATCAGCTTTCAAATCAGCCCTAACCACACCTTTTGAACCGATAGTAACAACATTATTTGAAACAATGGTTCCGGTAACTTCCCCATCTATATGAAGTTTCGTATTTAATTCAAAATTCCCCTCTATTTTCGCGCCTGATGCGATGACCGTTGTTTCTGACGACTGGCTTTGCCTTTTTGTTTGTGAGCCGCTTGCTGCAATCGCAGGAACAGGTCTTGCTGGTGTTTTATTGCTTCTACCAAAGAACGCCATGGTACTCTATCCTCCTTCTTAAAGATTTCATCAAAATTTATTATACTCCACCTAACAAAATTTATAGGATTTAAAATTCTATCTATGAATCTCACTTCATAATGAAGATGAGGGCCGGTAGACCTTCCAGTATTTCCCAGATATCCAATTATATCACCTTTTTTAACAAAGTCTCCTACTTTAACTTTTATATTGCTAGTCATATGTCCATAAATAGTTTCAAAACCGAAATTATGCATAACCTTTACGACATACCCATATCCTCCCCTATTAAAACCGGCAGAAGTTACTATTCCATCGGCTGTAGCTCTAATTGGAAGTCCGGTTCTTCCTCCAAAATCCAAACCGTGATGAAATTTTCTGGTATGAAAAATAGGATGTATTCTCCATCCAAACCCAGAAGTTATATGAGCCCCTCTAACTGGAAAACCTTGAGGAATAGAGTTTAATATTAATTTTCTCTCATTGGAAGAAATTTTTATCAAATCAATTCTTTGTTCTATATTTCCCTTGTCTTTAGAAGGTTTTAAACCTATAAGTTCTTCTATATCTTCTACTTTATCTCTTATATTTTCAAATTCTTCTGTTTTCTTGGCAATCTCTTCTTGTAAAATTCTCTTCTCTTCTTTTAATTTAGCTTCTTCTTTGGCTATCAGCTCTTTTTTCTTCTCTAACGTTTCAACTTCATTCATTAAAAAATTTATAAGATAAAAACTTCCTCCGACAACCAAAACTATAAAAAGCAAAAAATATATAATAAATTTTTTTACGGCCTGATGAACTTCATAATGTTTTGTGCCGTTTATATCTGAAACCGTAATAGTAAGTTTATTTTTCATAAAAACCTTTTAAAAATTTTTCTATAACCATAAAAGAGCCAAAAACCAGATACTCTTCATTATCTTCTATTTTATTAAAATCTCTAAAATCTAAAGAGAGTTTCTTTAAAACTCTTTTTAAACTCTCTCTTTTAGCCACTCTCTCTTCATCTAAATCTATAATTTCAACCCTTTTTATAATAGGTTTTAAAATCTTTAAAATTTCCTCATAATCTTTATCTTCATAACTGTTGTAAACCAAAACCACTTTTTTATTTTCAAAACTCTCTTTTAAAGCTTTTGCCGCAAGAGGATTGTGGCCTACATCTATTGTTATGTTTTTAAAAATCCTTTGGCATCTTCCAAAAAACTGTATGCCATTTAGTTTATTAAAATCGACATTTAGTCCTAAAAATTTAACCGCAGACATTGCTAAAGTCAAATTTTTATAAAAAAAAGGCGGAAGCTCTCTATCTTTTATAAAGGCTCCAGATAATATTAACTCATTATTCGTTAAAAAATTATTATATAAATAAATTTTCTTTTTCTTTTTTTTCGAAATTTCAAAAGCTATCTCAAAAACCTCTATATGCTCTTGCATAGATAAAATCATAGCCCTTTTGACCGCATTTAATTTGGTTCTTGCAATCTCCTCTATACTCTCTCCTAAAAAAGCTTTATGATCAAAATCTATTGAGGTTACCAAAGTTAAAATATTATCAAATACACTCGTTGCGTCATACTCCCCGCCAAGCCCGGCTTCCAAAACAATATAATCGCACTTTTGCATGGAAAAAACGGCAAGAAGAGTTGTGTATTCAAAATAGGAAAGAGAGTCTGCCTCCTCTTTAGAAAGTATGGAAAGAAGGCTTTCGTGAGACTTTTGTAAACTCTCGTCATCTATATCTTTTCCGTCAATCCAGATTCTCTCGTTAAATTTTAAAATATGAGGAGAGGTATAGTGTCCTGTTTTAAATCCGCTTTTATATAAATAATAGGCCAAAAATCTGCCGCTGCTTCCCTTTCCGTTGGTTCCGACTATATGAATAATTTTTGGAAGATTAAAATACTTTTTAACTCTTTCCCAGATTCTGGGCATTCTTTCATAATCTATCTCTTTATAATATAAAGGCTTCTTATTTAAAAAATCAGCTAAACTCATCCAAATTCCGGCATTATTTTGTTTCTTCCAGTGTTTTTGGCCTTATATAACATCTCATCTGCCGCGTTTATAGCCTCTTGAAGAGATTTGTAATCTTTTCTTTCACTAACTCCACCGCTTATGGAGACATAAATTCTCTCGCCCTTATACATAAATCTGTTTGATTTAATCATTTTTCTAATTTTATTGGCAAATTTTATAGCTCCTGTTAAATCAACATTTGGCAAAACGACTACAAACTCCTCCCCTCCATATCTTCCGACTATATCAACCTCTCTTGTATATCTTTTAAAAAGCTCTCCCACACTTTTTAATATCACATCTCCCGCCTCATGGCCGTATGTATCATTTATAATTTTAAAATAGTCTATATCAAAAAAGCATATAGAGTAATTAGTTTGATATCTTTTAAAACTCTCTTCAGCTTTATGAAGCTCTTCCTCAAATCCTCTTTTTGATAAAGTAGATGTCAGAAAATCAACCTTTACCTCTTTTTTCGCTATCTGCAAAGCTTTCTCAAGTTTCTTTACTCTGTTGTATAGATGTTTTACTATCAGCTGATGATTTTGGATTTCGTTGGAAAAGGAGTCTGTTTCAAACTCTAAAGACTGTGCTATTTTCAACAGTTTCTTTTGAATCGTCTCTAAAGAGTCATCTTTAAAATCTGTATTTTTTATTTGATTTGTAATTTTTTGGATTTTTTCTTTGCTGATATTGCTTCTTTTTAAAAGATCGATAATTTTTAAAGAGAGATTTTCCAATAAGTTATCTAAAACAGCTACATTTTCTCTAAGTTTTGCCTTATCCAAATCCTTTCTTCTTAAAATCATTTTTTTTATATCTTCTATAAAAGAATCCGTAGCCAAAGATTCGGGAGAATTTTGAAGTTCATAAGAGATAATTGCAAGCTCTTCATCAACATCTGAAGCGATAGAGGGAGAGAGAGCCGCTATCAATAAAGGAGCAATTTTAGTGTATATCTCTTTTGAAGCTTTTTGCTCATCCTCTACAAAACACTCCAAAAGGTTTTCAACCATTAATCTTAGATCATTTTTATTAACTTTGCAAAATTTATCAAGCTTTTCAAGATAGGAGTCATCATAAGAGGTTATAAAATCAAGCCACTTATCTTTTATAATATCCACTGCTTTCGTATCTATAGTATAGCTTATTC
The DNA here is from genome assembly GCA_027009865.1 of Campylobacterales bacterium. Classification (GTDB taxonomy): domain Bacteria; phylum Campylobacterota; class Campylobacteria; order Campylobacterales; family JAADDG01; genus JAADDG01. The sequence continues at coordinate 11,671 of JALVCR010000017.1, read as the reverse complement.
TATCCAAGGATATATTGGCAAGCTCGGAAGCCTCTTTATCATGCAAAAGGGTTATTGCCTGAAGAAGCCTTTTTATAAGAAGAGTTAAATGTTTTATATGCTCGTTGCTCTCAAGAGATGTGGTTCTATTAATATAGGCAATAAGAAAAGCAAAAAAATCATCCACACTTTTTATAAAAAATTTTTTAGCTTCATTCTGAATTACAGGATCAAGTTTTTTTATATAATTTTCTATTTTTTGACAATCTTCTACAATATATCCCCTCTTTTTAGCCACAAAGCAGAAAGCCTTGTAATAGTTGTCGGGAGTTAGAAATTCATGATTTTTGGTAACTATCTCTATAGCCTCTTTGGCTATATCATTTATTGTCATCCAACATTCCCTCTATGGCAATTTTTGAGATAAACTCCTCTATTGCTTTCTTGGAAGCAAACTTAATAGCCTCAAATCTTTTAGTATCAGATATGATACTGTTTGACTCTATCGGGAAATCATACTCCCCGCTTGTTACTATTCTTTTTTGTTTATCTTTAGACTTATAAAGAGTATCCAAAACAACAACCGTTTTATAAGCGGTTACAAAACCATTTTGATCATATTGTATCGGCTCAAAAGAAACGCTTCTTAATTTTATAAAAAATTTCAAATCGGCTTTATCAAAAGGAGCTAAAATAGAGTGAAATTTACTTACTAAAACTTCATTTATAGCATCTTTTATTAAAACGGTATTTTCCGGATCCCTAAGAGAGGATTTGACATCTACGTAAACTTTTGTTTTTAAAATTCTATCGGTATAGTAGGAAGCGGGTTTATAACCGCATCCTACGAAAGTAAGCAAAAGAATAAAATAAAAAGCTCTTTTCATCTATTTAATTACCAAATTTACAAGTTTTCCTGGAACATAAACCTCTTTTATTATCTCTTTACCTGTAAGCCATTTTGAAACTGTCTCTTTTGCTTTTTTAATAGTTTCATCTTTGGAAGTATCCTTTGGAATATTTAATATGCCTCTTTTTTTGCCGTTTACACTCACTACGACAGTAACGCTATCTTCTCTAAACACTTCCTCTTTTATTTCTATTTTTCTAAAGTTTCTTCTTTTAAAGAGCTTATCGCTAAGCTCCCAGCAGATATGAGGAATAACCGGCTCTAAAACATTCAAAAGTATAAAATATCCCTCGCTCCACACATCTTCATTTTTTTGATTTGAAAGAGCGTTTAGAGCCTCCATTGACGCGGCTATCATCGTATTAAAAGCATAAGAGCCGCTATAAACCTCTTCATACTTTTTCAAAGCCTCATAAACTTTCTTTCTTGCAAATTTCTCCTCTTTTTTAAGCTTAGAGTGATCAATTTTTGGAATATCTTCACACTCTTTTGCATTTTTGCTTCTATCTACAAATCTTTTTATAAATTTAAAAGCTCCTTCAACTGCTTTATCATTCCACTCTATCTCTTTTTGAGGGGGAGCCGCAAAAAGGATAAAAAGCCTTGCCGTATCCGCGCCATATTTTTCTATCAAAGAGTCTGGATCTACGATATTGCCTTTGGATTTGCTCATTTTAGCGCCGTCTTTTAAAACCATCCCCTGCGTTAAAAGCTTGCTAAAAGGCTCATCTACATCCACATATCCCAAATCTCTCATTACTTTAGTAAAAAATCTTGAATATAAAAGATGCAAAATGGCATGCTCTATTCCGCCAATATAGTGATCTACGCTCATCCAATAATCTACGCTTTCTTTATCCACAACCTTCTCTTCCCAATACTCTCTTGGAGTGGCATATCTTAAAAAATACCAGCTTGACTCTACAAAAGTATCCAAAGTATCAGTCTCTCTTAAAGCATCGCCACTACATTTTGGACATTTTACATATTTCCATGAAGGATGATTTTCCAAAGGGTTTCCCTCTCCAGTAATCTTTACGTCATCTGGCAAGGTTACTGGAAGATTTTCAAAAGGAACCTCCACTATTCCGCATTTTTCGCAATGAATCAAAGGAATAGGAGTTCCCCAATATCTCTGTCTGCTAAGACCCCAGTCTCTAAGTTTATAATTAACTACCTTCTTGCCAAGACCTTTTTCTTCAAACATCTCTATAATTTTAGACTTAGCTTCCTTGCTTGGGAGATTATTAAAACCATCGGAGTTTATCATAATCCCCTCTTTTGTAAAAGCTTCGTTTTTATCGATATCTCCCTCTTTTGGCTTTATTACATACTTTATTGGAAGATTATATTTTTTGGCAAACTCAAAATCTCTCTCATCATGCGCCGGAACAGACATAACCGCCCCGCTTCCATACTCTACAATAACAAAATTTGCTATCCATATTGGAATTTTCTCTTTTGTTAAAGGATGAATCGCGTATAAGTTTGTAAAAATTCCCTCTTTTTCCCTGTTTCCCCTCTCTCTTGGAGGCACGGCCTGCATTCTTTTTATCTTCTCTTTTGTCTCTTCATCTAAGATATCCGATTTTAAAAGCTCTAAAACTATCTCATGTTCTGGAGCTAAAGCGGCATAAGTTACCCCGTAAATCGTATCTGCTCTTGTGGTAAAAACAGAAAATCTATCTATGCCTTTAAGCTTTTTAGCCGACTCTTCATCCAAAAGAAAATCAAACTCAAGCCCCTCGCTTTCGCCTATCCAGTTTCTTTGCATCACTATAACCTGATTTGGCCATCCCTTTTCAAGCTTTTTTAAACCTTCCAGAAGCTCTTTTGCGTATTTTGTAATTCTTGCAAAATATTGATACATCTCTTTTTGAACAATAGGATTATCGCATCTCCAGCAGCACCCCTCTACAACCTGCTCGTTTGCCAAAACGGTATGACAGCTCTCACACCAGTTTACAAGAGATTTTTTTCTATAAATAAGACCCTTTTGCCACATCTGAATAAAAATTTTCTGTTCATGTTTTGAATAAAGAGGATCGCAAGTGGCAAATTCTCTCTCTTTGGAAAAAGAGAGTCCCATACTCTCAAACTCTTTTCTCATATAGTCTATATTTTCATAAGTCCACTTTTTGGGATGAACTTTGTGCTTTATAGCGGCATTTTCAGCCGGCATTCCAAAAGCGTCCCATCCCATCGGATGCAATACATTAAAACCCTCTTTTCTAAAATATCTTGCAAACGCATCGCTTATAGTATAATTTCTAACATGTCCCATATGCATTCTACCGCTTGGATAGGGAAACATGCTTAAAACATATTTTTTAGGTTTTTTTGATTTTTCGCTATCAGGCTCGAAAGCTCTGCTCTCTTGCCATATTTTTTGCCACTTTTTTTCTATTTCGGAAGGTTTATACTCCATAATTTCACCTCGTTTTTAAAATTCTTCTTTGCTTTTTGCAGCTTCCACCAAAACCAAAGCCATGGAAAAAACATTAGCTACCACTGCTCCAATGGCCAGTGCAATGGCAAGTTTTAAATTGTATTCAAGCTGAATAAACAAGAAAGCAGGAATTAGATGAAGATCGGCCACAAGAGAGCTTGCAAAAAGCTCTGCGGCCAAGATATTTTTGACTCCTATCTTTAAAAGAGTGGAGACTACATTAATGGAAGCGGCTATAAAAAGAGTTACGGCGTTTTGTTCATACAAAAATCCAGCCGTCGTGGTAAGACTCATAAGAGTAAAAAAAGTGTATATTACCTTTCCCCAGTCCATAGCTTATACCTTTAAACTACTCCGCCCTCATACATCTGCCTGATTTTCTCTTTTTCTCTTCTTCTCTTCTCTTTTTCAGCCTCTTTCTTTTTAAAATCTTCAATACTAAATCCAAGCCATTTTAAAAGAGGAGAAGCTACGAAAATTGAGCTGTAAGTTCCCACTATAATTCCGATTAATAGGGTGAAACTAAAACCTTTTATAATCTCTCCTCCAAAAAGATAGAGAGTTAAAACAACAAAAAATGTTGTAAGCGAGGTTAGGGTTGTTCTTGAGAGTGTTTTTGTTACAGATTCGTTTATTACCGAAAAGAGATCCATAACTTTAGCCTCTTTAATACCTTCCCTGATTCTATCAAAAACAATAATCGTATCGTTTAGGGAATATCCCATAATTGTTAAAATAGCAGCCAAAATATCCAAATTTACATCTATTTGAAACAAAGAGACAAATCCCAAAGAGATAGATACATCGTGAACCAAGGCCAAAATCGCTGCAAGGCCAAATCTCCACTCAAATCTAAAGGCAACATATATCAAAATAGCTATAATTGACAAAACCATAGCCATAAGCCCTTTTTCCCTAAGCTCGTTTCCAACTTTAGGGCCTACCATATCAACTCTTCTAACTTTAAATTTGCCGGTATTTTTCAAAAGCTCTCTTACTTTATCTCCGATATCAACTCCAACCGAAGATGAGCTTGTAGAAAACCTGATAACAACCTCATTAGGAGATCCAAACTCCGTAATTGAAGCGTTTTTAAAAATTGGATCCTTTTTTAGATCTTCTCTAATTTTTTTTATGGGAGCGCTCTTTTCATATTTTAATTGAACCAAAGTTCCTCCCGCAAAATCTATACCGTAATGAAGTCCTCTTGTAAAAAGTATCGCCCAAGAAGCCAATACCAAAATAAGCGAAAGCGCAATAAAAAGTTTGCTTTTGCCCATAAAATCATAAATTTTATCGCTTTTAAAAATTTCCATTCTCTATTTCCTCTCGATTCCAAACCAAAATTTAAGATTTTTGCTTCTCTCAATTTTTGGCAAAAGATATTCATATATTCCGTGAGTTCCCAAAATAGCTGTAAGCATAGATGCCAAAATACCTATACTCATCGTAATGGCAAAACCTTTAATAGGGCCTGTTCCATAGGCATACAAAATAACCGCCGCTATCAGGGTTGTGATATTTGCATCCAAAATAGCGCTCATAGCGTTGGAATACCCTTGCTCTACTGCTTTTGTAATACTCACATTGCTTCTTAAAAGCTCCCTTATTCTCTCATTTATAATTACGTTAGCGTCAACCGCCATACCAACTGTCAAAACAATACCGGCCATTCCAGGAAGCGTAAGGGTAGCTCCAAAAAGAGCCATTACGGCAACGATTAAAAATAGGTTTGCAACAAGCGCAATATCGGCTATGATTCCGGCCATTCCATAATATACTATCATAAAGAAAACAACAAGTAAAAATCCAGAAATTAAAGCTATAAAACTTGCCTTGATGCTGTCTGCTCCCAAAGAAGGCCCAACACTTCTTTTCTCAAGCATCACAACCGGAGCTAAAAGAGCACCGCTTCTTAGAGCTATAGCCACATCGTGAGCCTCTTCTATGCTAAATCCCCCGCTTATCTGTCCGCTTCCTCCGCCTATTCTCTCTCTAATAACCGGAGCGGAATATACTTTGTTATCCAAAACGATAGCAAGCCTTTTTCCTACATTTTTACCGGTAAAATCACCAAAAATCTTAGCTCCCGCGCTGTTTAGAGTAAAATTGATAACCGGCTGATTAGCCCTGTCAAAAGCTACTCTTGCATCTGTTAGCATACTTCCATCCAAAATGGGCACTTCATGAACAAGATATTTTCTTTTGGGATTTTTTGCGTCAGGCAAAATAATATCCCCGTATTCTGCGGCCTCCTCCTCGCTCATATTATAAACCTGATCGGCTCTCTTTTCATCTATCGCCATAAGCTGCAAATGAGCAGCTTTCGCTATCAACTCTCTTGCTCTTTGCTCTTGTTCGGGAGTTTTTATACCGGGAAGCTCTACCAAAATTTTATCTTTTCCCTGTTTTGCAACTGTCGGCTCCGCAAGACCGAATTGATCAAGCCTGTTTCTAATCGTATCGACAGCCTGTTTTATAGCATACTCTTTTACCGATTCTATCTCTTTTGGAGTTAAAGTGATAATGTATTTATTGCCCTCAAGTTTATAGGAGATACCTTTTATATTTTTTAGCATCTCCTCAATCTTTGGCCTCTCATCTTCATCCATCAAAGTAAACTCTACGCTTTTATCTTTTACCCTCAAATCATCTATCAATATTTCTTCATCATCAGTAAAATATTTGATAGATGAAGCGATGGATTTGAGTTTGGATTTGATGGCTTCATCGGTTTTAACCCCAAGAAGCATATGAAGACCGCCTTGCAGATCAAGTCCTAAAGATATTTTCGGCCCCTTTTGCATCTGAAAGAAACTCGGAACCGAAAATACTATCCCAAACAAGAAAGCCAACATAAAAATTATCAATCTGTAATTAAATAGTCTTCCCATTAGTCTATCTTTTTGGCAATATAGTCTTTTGAAATTTTAACAATTGTATTATCGCTTATTTTAGCCTTTACATAATCTTCTTCAGGCTTAATTACTTCTGCTATTAAGCCACCGTTTGTTATAATCTTATCGCCTTTTTTTAGAGATTCTATCATCTCTTTATGCGCCTTTGCCTGTTTTTGCTGAGGCCTGATGATTAGAAAATAAAAAATCGCAAATAAAATAATCAGTGGGAACAATGAAGCTAAAATATTTCCTCCGCCTTGCATATCCATCCTTTAATTTAAAAAATTTAAGGCAGTATTTTACCATTATTTTCATAATAAGAGGCTTTTTTATAGCGGCGGCTCTTTCGCTTTTTATATATCTTAGCTATTTTAATATTCAAAATCCTTTAATAAATACTCTCTTAGCTTTCTTAGCTTTTTTTTCTATTTTGAAAGCTAAAAGGGAAACTCTCTTTTTTGCCGGCTTTTTTACCGGAATTTTATGGTTCTATTGGATAGGCTTTTCGTTTAGATACTACGATATCTCCTATCTTATTCCTCTTATGATTTTAGCAGCAGGGCTGATTTATGGGTTTTTATTTTGGATTTTGGGAATATTTGAAAATCCGTTTACAAGAGCTTTTCTTTTAACACTTTTTAGTTTTATCCATCCGCTTGGGTTTAACTGGTTTATTCCAGAAATCTCTTTAACTTACAGCTTTATTGGAATCTATAAATGGCAGTTTTTTCTTTTTTTAATCTCTTTGGCTTCTTTGATAGAATTTAAAAAATATTATAAGCTATTTTTTATACCCCTCTTTATTCTCTCTTTGGATATCTTCTATCCAAAAGAGATAAAGCCCCCTTTACTTAAAATTTATCTATCAAACCCTTCCCTTTCTCAAGAGATAAAATGGAAAAGAGAATATCTTCCATTAATAATTAAAGAGAATATAGAAGAGATAAAAAAAGGTATAAAAGATGGGTATGATATGATAATTTTAAGCGAGAGCATATTCCCCCTCTATTTAAACAAAGAGGGAAATCTTTTTGAAAAACTAAAAGATTTATCAAAAAAAATAGTAATTGTTACGGGCGCTTTGTCATGGAGGGAGAATAAACCCTACAACTCCACATACTATTTTATAAACGGGAGAGCTAAAATAGTAAATAAGGTGGTTTTAGTCCCTTTTGGAGAGGAGATACCTCTTCCAAAATTTATCTCTAAATATATAAATAAAATATTTTTTAATGGAGCTTCCGATTACGCCACCGCCAAAGAGCCAAGCGATATAAAAATAAAAGGTTATCTCTTTAGAAACGCAATATGTTATGAAGCCACAAGAGAAGAGCTGTATAAAAAACACCCAGATTATATGATAGCAATAAGCAACAACGCATGGTTTACACCTTCAATCGAACCTCATCTTCAAAATCTTCTTTTAAAATATTTTGCCAGAAAATATAATATGTTAATTTTCCATTCGGCAAATATGGGTATTACAGAGGTTATAAAACCACAACACTACCTTCCCTCTATTAAAAAATTATTCTGATTTTCGATATACTTTTACAATCTCAATATAAGGAAAAGTTATGAATATAAAACAGAATGTAACAGAGTTAATAGGCAATACACCTCTTATCAGGCTAAATAAAATAAGCGATGAAACCGGATGCGAAATCTATGGAAAATGCGAATTTCTAAATCCAACAAGCTCAGTTAAAGACAGAATAGGCGCAAATATGATAAAAGATGCGATAGATAGAAAAATAGTAAACAAAAACTCCACAATTATAGAGCCAACAAGCGGAAATACGGGAATAGCGTTAGCTTCAATATGCGCATCTTTAGGGATAAAACTTATCTTAACAATGCCGGAATCCATGAGTTTAGAGAGAAGAAAACTTCTAAAAGCTTTCGGCGCCAAGCTTGTTTTAACGCCAAAAGAGGAGGGAATGAGGGGAGCTATCAAAAAAGCAGAAGAGTTAAACAAAACGATAGAAAACTCCATAATTTTACAGCAATTTTCAAATCCGGCAAATCCTCAAATTCATAGGAAAACCACCGCAATGGAAATTTTAAGAGATACGGATAAAAAAGTAGATTTCTTCGTAGCAGGAGTTGGAACGGGAGGAACTGTTACGGGTGTCGGGGAAGTTTTAAAAAGAGAGATTCCAGATATAAAAGTAGTGGCGGTAGAACCAAAATCCTCTCCCGCAATATCTCAAAAAAAATCTGGAAGCCACAAAATTCAGGGAATAGGAGCGGGATTTATTCCAGATGTTTTGAACCTAAATATTTTGGATGAAATCTTTACCGTAGAAGATGAAAAAGCTTTTCAAACTTCAAGAGAGCTTGCAAAAGATGAGGGGCTGCTTGTTGGAATATCTTCCGGAGCAAACGTATTTGCCGCAAAAGAGATAGCCAAAAAGGCTCTTAAAGGATCAGTAATAGTAACAATACTTTGCGATACGGGAGAGAGATATCTAAGCGCTGAGCTTTTTAATTAAGAGGAGATTTCTTTTCCCTTTTTTTTTAATCTATTTTATAATTAATTGAGAAGGTAAATATGACGATATAAAATCAAAAGATTTTGTAAGGGAGATTATGACTTCTTTAGAAGATATAATAAAAACAAGCCAATTTATAACTATAGAAGGAAAAAGAAATAGCGGAAAAAGCACTTTTGTTTTTTATTCTTTGATGGAAATACTTAAATCAGATATGACGGTTTTCTCTCCTATTGAGGATACTCTTTTTGAAAGAAAATTAAAAATAATTAAAAAAAATTTTGAGATTTTTAAAGATTTAACTTCAAAACTAAAATTTTTTTTTCTTGAGGAAAATTGGCTGCAAATTAAACAGTTATACGGATTTGATTATTTTAGAGAAGAGATGGAGAAATTAATAAAAGAGTCTTCCACAAATATTATATATTTTCATAGATTCGGAGAGTTTTTTGAATTACAAGATATAAAAGAGATAGAGCCTACTCTCTCTTATATAATGAAAACAGCTCAAAAAGAGAATAAAAAATTGATATTTTCTATCAATACTCAATCCCCGGTTTATAAAACAATCGGAGCTACTTTAAAAGATTTTAGCGATATAACTTTGGCAATCAAAGAGCTATCTTTAAATGAGAGAATTATAGAAGTTCAAACCTCCGTAACACCTCTTTTTCACAATAAATACTATTTCCTCTCTTCCAAAAATATATTGGCTTTAATGCCCTATAACGAAAATGAAATTAAAATACTAAAAGATAAGATAAAAATATTGTTAATTAGTAAAAATATAGATCTTCAAAAATTTTTTCAATATCTGTTTCAAAACGAGCGCTCTATAGATTTTAATATTATGGAATCTATACCAACACTTTATACCAAACTTATCCCAGATATAGACCTTTTACTGTTTAATGATGAAAATGAAAGATTAAAAATAGAAATTCCCCAATTTATTAAAATGAATAATTTAAAAACAAAAATCTTTTTTCTATCTGATAAAAATTATTTTAGAGAGATAGACAAACAAATCCTTTACAACCAAGGTTATACCGCAATTTTTTCAAAAAATTTTACTTTTGAAGAGCTAATTTTTGCAATCGAAAAGGAAAGTGGAAAATTTTTCTATTTTGATAAATTTGATAAAATTATAAAAAATCAAACTATATATGAAGGAATAAATGGAATATTTTATAAAAACAAAGATGATTTTTTTAAAAAAATAAAAATACTAATAGAAAATAGTATATATTTTACAATTTTTGTATATGAATTATCTTTGGATATCGATTTTAATTCAATAAATCTAAAAGAGATAATCAGAGATTATGATTCTATTTACATCGATAAAAAGAGCAATCAAATTATTCTTCTCTGCATAAACTCAAGACCAAGAATTAAAGAGATAGTAGAAAAAAGATTTATAAAACAAAATATTCAAATTAAAAATATAAAAATCATAGAGGCCCAAGATGTCAAGATATAATTTCTTTCATCTGTTCTAAAATATTTTTTCTTTTATATTTTTTATCAAAAAAATATTCAAAAGCTATAACCGCTTGATATATTAACATATCTCTGCCGTCTTTATATGAAAGGTTAAAATCAATAGCTTTCTTTAAAAAAGGAGTCTTTTTGTTATAAATGACATCCACCGCATATTTAGCCTCTTTCATTAAGGCATCCAAAACATTCTCCCTAACAGGCAAACAGTTATCACTCAAACCGGCAGATGTGGTATTTACTATTAAATCATATTTGGATATTTCAAAACTCTCCCAGTTAAAAGTTCTAAAGCCTTTCTCTTTGAAAAAATTCAAACGATTCTCGCTTCTATTTAATATCTCTACCTCAAAACCTTCTTTTTTTAAAAAGAGAGATATAGCTTTAGCAGTCCCTCCGGCTCCCAAAATTAAAATCTTCTTAACACCTCTAAAATCTTTTATAGATTCATAAAATCCGGGAGCATCGGTATTGTATCCTATCAGTTTTCCATTTTCATTTACTATGGTATTTACAGCCTCTATCTCTTTTGCAATTCCTCTAACCTCATCGCAAGCTCTAAAAGCAGCTTCCTTATGAGGAACAGTAACATTAACTCCTTTAAGTTTCAAAAACAGAAATTTCTCTTTTAATAAATCCCCGTTTTTTAAAAGATATCTGCCATAACAAGCCTCTTCTTTAAAATGCTCTATAACACTGTTATGTAAAAGAGGAGATATGGAGTGAGAGACAGGATTTCCAAAAATTGCAAAAAGCTTCATTATTTTTTCAAATCCTCTAATGTGCTCATTAATGCGCCAAGCTTATTTTTAACTTCCAAATATTCAAGCTCAGGTTTGCTATCGGCAACTATTCCAGCTCCCGCTTGAAAAACTATTCTATCATCTTTTAAAAGGGAAGTTCTTATTGTAATAGCCGTATCCATATTCCCGTCAAAACCAAAATACCCTATCGATCCGCTATAATAGCCCCTTTTTAACCCTTCAAATTCGGCTATAAGCTCCATTGCCCTTATTTTTGGAGTTCCAGTCATTGTTCCAGCCGTAAATGTAGCCGAAAAGAGATCAAACATATCATACTTTTCATCCAAAACCGCTTCCACATCGCTTACCATATGCATAACATGTGAATATCTCTCTACTCTCATTAAAGCCGGCACATGAACAGTTCCAGCTTTCGCTACTTTTCCCACATCGTTTCTTCCCAAATCCACAAGCATTAAATGCTCAGCCCTCTCCTTTTCATCATTCACCATCTCAATCTCATTTGCTTTATCTTTCTCCCATGTATCGCCTCTTCTTCTTGTCCCGGCAATCGGTCTTAGGAGAATATGAGAATCTTTAAGTCCCACCATAACTTCAGGGGAGCTTCCAGCTATTGCAAAATCATCAAATTCCAAAAGATACATATAAGGAGAAGGATTTTTGCTTCTTAAAAT
>JALVCR010000016.1 GCA_027009865.1 Campylobacterales bacterium | reverse complement strand
CCGGCTATATCTTCAATTCTTTTTGCAAAATAGGCGCTTGAAGAGAGAAATTTAAAAGAGAGTATCATAAAAGAGCTTCCATAGAAGGATTTGCGTATTCCCTTATAATCATGTCCAAATCTTTGCCGCTTTTTTGAAAACTATTAATTCCCTCTCTCTCAAGCTCTCTTACCGCTTCATTTACAAAAGCTAAAAAAGCTCTTTTTATCTCCTTTGTTAAATCTATCTCAACGCTTGTTATATCTTTTGGAACGATTCCTATAATATTAACTTTTGCCATCTTTTCAAGAAAAGAGCAAATCTCAAGCATCTCCACAACTTCAACCTCGTGAGCTGTTTTTCTGTAAGAACCAAGACCCAAAAGAGCTTTTGAAGGCAGATTGTAAATACTTCCTGGTTTATCCTCTATGGAAACGGTATCCAAAATAATCACTTTATCATACTCTTGATAGTATCTCATAAGCTTAAAGCCCAAAGTTCCACCGTCTATTATATCCACCTCTTTATCAAAACAAAAATTCTCGCTTATGTATTTGGAAGCGTAAACTCCCACTCCCTCATCTTTAAAAAGAATATTTCCTATTCCTATTAGTGCCGTTTTCACAAAATCTTCCTTTACTTCTTAAAAACCCCAAAGCGGCCTATCTATCAAATCAAAGGAGCTGCATGCAAATAAAAAAGGCTTTGGGGCTTTTAAAAAATAAAAGAGAAGGATTAATCCTCCTCTTTTGCAAACTTATATCCTCCAAAAACAATTGCGATATCCCCTTCTCTCCAAAAAATGGTTCTCCAAACCACATAATAGATATGAAACATAACCCAGACGATAATCAGATACATCGTAAAATGGTGAGCATATCTTACATCCATATTTGTTCCGCCGCAAACCGCTATCGTCCAATCGGTGGCAATATGCAAAAGCCAAGGCCACCAGCTTCCAATAGAGCTGATTCCAGATTCCAATCCGTGAACATAGAGCTGAAGCCCCGTAAAGAGCATCCACAGCAAAAGAATATGAAAAATCGTAAAGTATACGATATGAAAACTATCCTCATGTGAACTGTCAAACTTCTTAACTCTATTTAGAGTCAAAAGATTTATTAAAACGGCAAAAAACTCGCTTATATTTTTACCGTTTGGAATCAGCTTTTTATAGGGCTTTTCAAACCTGCTGAAAAAATAGAGATACGCTATAACAATTGAGCTTACGTCAAAAATAATAGCCGCCATAAAATGAATCCATCTATTCCAAGCCATTATATATTTATTTACGGCAGGCTCCGAAATTAGGCTTTGATAGTATGGATGGCCGATATAAAGCCCCGTTATAACGGCCGCTACCATACACAAAGCCACAACCCAGTGATTTACTCTCATAAAGAGAGTCATTCTTTTTATCTTCTTATACCCTTCTCTCATTTTATCCCCCTTATATGGAGCAAGAGGTATTGACTTTAAATTCGCCTAAACTCTTTCCTTTAGTATCTACAATATGAACCGCACACGCAATACACGGATCAAAAGAGTGAATGGTTCTTAAAATCTCAAGAGGCTCTTCGGGTTTTGCGACTTTAGTGCCTATTAAACTTGCTTCATAAGCTCCCATTCTGTTTTTATAATCTCTCGGAGCTGCATTCCACGTAGAAGGCACCACGGCTTGATAATTTTCCACTTTTCCATTCTTTATCTTAACCCAGTGTCCCAAAGCGCCTCTTGGAGCCTCTTCAAGCCCGTATCCTTTGGCATCTTTGCTTACGCTGTCAAAATCAAATTCCGTCCATGTAGATAGATCTCCGCTTGCAACGTTTTTGGCAAGCTCATCAGTCCACTCTAACATAATATCAGCCATAATCTCCGTCTCTATAGCTCTTGCGGCGGTTCTTCCGACAGTAGAGAACAATACTTTTGCTGGAAGATTTCCGTTTTTTAGGAATTTTGTTACATATTCTGTAATTCTTTTATCTTTCTTGGCAAATCCTACAACCATTCTTGCAAGAGGCCCAACTTCCACTCTCTTATCATCGTAAATTGGAGATTTTATCCAGCTATATTTTCCTTTAGTGTCAAGATAGGCTATGCCGTTTTCCTTTTTGCCAAATCCAGTATATTTTGGAACAGTTTTTCCGTCAAAAGGATGAAGAGGCTTGTCTCCCTCATACCAAGAGTGGGTTACGTCTTCCGCAACTTTTGCCGGATCAAATTCTACTACTTTGCTTAAATCTCCGTTTAAAACAACTCCGCTTGGAAAAAGAAGAGAAGATTTGTAAAAACCGGTATCATCTAACCTGAAACCTCCGTAAACAAGATAGCTCTTTAAGCCTCCTCCCGTGCCGTCTAATGCCTCATCGGCATACATTGTTCCAGCCATATAGACATCAGGAAGATATGCTCCCTTTATAAATCTTCTAAAGTTTACAAGCAAATCTTTAAAAAGAGCTATTCTCGCTGGATTTTCAATATCCTGAACGCATGTAACCCCGCCAACTACTATACTTTGCGGATGCGGATTTTTACCTCCAAAAATAGCCATCATCTTAGCGGCATCCCTTTGCAAATCCAAAGCTTGCAGATAGTGAGTTACTGCAAGAAGATTTTGTTCGGGAGTTAATTTATAATGGGGATTTCCCCAATAGCCTTTGGCAAAAGGCCCAAGTCTTCCCTGTTTTACAAATTTTTTAAGTCTCTCCTGAACTGCGGCAAATTTGGAAGCGTCGGCAACCCAAGGAGTCTCTCCGGCTACTTTAGCCCATTTAAAAGCCTCATCTACCGTCTTTTGAACATCCGCTTCCAAGGCTTTTGTAATATCTACCCAATCAAGTGCGTGAAGATGATAAAAATGCACCACATGATCGTGAACGTAAAGAGAGCCTTGAATTAGATTTCTAACGATTCTTGCGTTTTTTGGAATGGTTACATTAAAAGCATGCTCTACTGCTTCTATGCTCCTTTGATAATGGGTTCCGGTGCACACTCCGCATATTCTCATGGCCAAAAGCCCGCAATCTCTTGGATCTCTTCCCTTTAAAATCTCCTCTATTCCTCTAAACATAGTAGAGCTTGAATAAGCATCCACTATCGTATTGTTATCGTCTATCACGGCTTCTATTCTAAGATGCCCCTCTATTCTCGTAATAGGATCAACCACTATATGTTTGCTCATTACTCTTCTCCTTCCTTATCTCTCTTTCCCAAAACAGCGCTTGCGGCGGCATGAATTGCTATTCCAACACCCGCAGCCGTTAAAAGTCCCAAACCAAACTCATCGACACTCTTTTCAACTCCTCCAGTCGGAGCTTTGATATTAGCGTCCGCCATCGGTCTTTCATAAGCGTATTTATCCCAAAAATCAGGCTCGCTGCATCCAATGCATCCATGCCCTGAACCAATAGGCCAGTTTACCGCTTCATTATATCTTACAATTGAACAGTTATTAAAAGTCATAGGCCCTTTGCAGCCCATTTTATAAAGACAGAAATTATTTTTAGCTCCCTCATCTCCCCACTCTTCCACAAACTCTCCGGCGTCAAAATGCGCTCTTCTTTCGCAATTATCATGAATTCTGTATCCAAAAGCAAATTTAGGTCTAAGAAGAGAATCAAGTTCTGGAATCTGTCCCGTTAGAACAAAGTGCAAGATAACACCTACCATATTTGCCGGATTTGCAGGACATGCCGGAATATTTACAATAGGTTTACCTCTTACTATATCCATAACTCCAACAGCTCCGGTAGGATTTGGAGCGGCTGCTGGAACTCCCCCGAAAGTAGCGCATGTTCCAACCGCAATAACAGCGGCTGAATTTTTGGCAACTTTTTTTAAATGCTCCTCAAAAGTTTCACCGCTTGCTCCTATTGTGCACCACTCTTTTCCAGCTCCAATCGGAATGGCTCCCTCCACAAAAAGAAGATATCTTCCCTTAAACTTCTCCATAGCATCTTCAAGCTGACTCTCAGCCTGATGGCCGGCTGCGGCCATTAAAGTCTCATGAAACTCCAAAGAGATAATATCCAAAATAATCTCATCTATTTTAGGCCCGTCGCTTCTTAAAAGAGCCTCAGAATTTCCCGCACAGTCTTGAAGCTCTATCCAAATTACCGGCACTCTGTTCATAAGCTGAGCAGCATCAGCTACAAGAGGTGTAAAGGAGCTTGGAAGCATAAGCATAGCCGTAACGGCGCTTGCCCATTTTAAAAAATCTCTTCTGCTAACTCCCTCATCCTCTAAAATCTCGCTTATACTCACTTTGTTTACCGGAGTAAGGTTCTTAAGCTCTTCAAGTCTCTTTTGACACCTTTTATAAAGCTCTTTATAGTAAGCTTCCCCTTTATTGGTGTTTACTTTGGCGCTTTTAGCGGTAAAAAGCCCCCTTAACGCTTCTCTGTTCACTTTAAGCTCCTTTTTATAAATGAATAATCATTCAATAACTATGATAATATATCTTTTCTTATGTAGTTTTTAATTTTTTTTGAAATTTTTAATTTCTTATATAGTTTTGGAACCGATTTTAGTGAGTAGTGCAGACAGAGCAGATATCAAAACTTCTAAAAACAAGCTCCGCTTTCTTCGTATCGTCCAAAGAGATAATGGCTTTTTGAGAAACAGAAGGGTTATCTCTCGTCCCGTTAGAGAGATTAAACTGAGTGGGAGTTATAATATCATATCTTTCTATAACTCCATTTTTTGTAAAAACACGGTGAATCAAAGAGCCTCTTGGAGCCTCTACCACTCCCTCCCCAAAACCACTTATATTTTTGGGGAAAGGTATGAAAGATGGCTCATCTAAATTCAAATTATCCAATAAATGCTCTATTTTTAAAATATGCTCTCTTATTTCATAAATTCTCGATATGATTCTAACGGCAAGCGAATCTTTGTAGCGTCTGTGCAAATCTTTAATAAGAGGCTTTTTCAAAACTCTCGCCATAGGACCAACTTCATAAAACTTTCCCTTATAAGTAACATTTTTGGCAAAAGAGTCTCTGTTTTCTTCCTCTTTTAAATGAGCCGTATCGGCTATATACTCTCTCATATTGATTATCTTTTTCTTTTGGCTTAAAATCAGAAATCTATCATAAGCTCTTCCTATATGGGCTAAATCTTTCTCTTTTAAAAAATTAAAAATTTGAGCCGCAAGAAGGTGAGAGTTTTCAAAATCCCTGAAAGACTCAATTTCTCTCTCTAAAATCTCGCTTTCAAAAAAATTCCTAATCTCAGATAAAAATGCTTTAGCCTGAGTAACTTCCACAAAAGTTGGATCGCTTACGACTCCTCCGGGAAGAGAATAAGAGGTATGGGGATACTGTCCTGCGAAAATCGCTATTATCTTATTTGCCGCAATAACAGCTTTTTGAACTTTTAGAAAATCTCTTTTTAAAAAACCAAATTTCCCCAAAATCACCACTATCGTAAGATAGAGCCATTTTAGATGGTTTTGGATATGTTCGCACAAAAGAGTTATCTCTCTAATTGATGAAGCTTTTAAAGAGGGCTTGAAATCTAAAATATCTTCTATCGCTTTAGAAGTGGCTATCAAATGGGAATGCCCGCATATTCCGCAGACTCTGGGATTAATAGCACAAGCGTCAAAAAGAGGCCTGTTTTTTAAAATATTCTCTATTCCTCTAAAGGAAGTAAATTTGATATTCACAAAATCTATAAAAGAGCCTTTAAAACTATACTCAAGCAAAGCCTCCCCCTCCACTTTCTCCAAAAGCTCAATCTTCATCGATAAGCCTTTTTGAAAGCCTCTCGTTTTTTAGGCTCTTTGCTATTCCCGTAAAGGTAAGATATGCTCTTTTGCTAACTCCCAAAGGAGTGTGTTCAGGAAT
>JALVCR010000015.1 GCA_027009865.1 Campylobacterales bacterium | reverse complement strand
CGGTCTTAAAAAGGGCAAAACACCGCTTTTTCTCGCTTTTGCAAGATTTAATGTAAGCTGATGCGCCAAATATATTGGAAGAGGCATCAAAACATCTGTCTCCCTGCACGCATAGCCAAACATAAGTCCCTGATCTCCGGCTCCTATCTCTCCTCCCAACTGATCGACTCCCTGATTAATATCGGGACTCTGCTCCCCGACTCCGTTTAAAACTCCCGCACTTCTGTAATCAAATCCAAACTGAGCGTCGGTATATCCTATCTCTCTTATAACATCCCTTGCAATCTCTTGCATAGGAGCGTAAGTTGTCGTTTTAAGCTCTCCGGCTATTACACAATAGCCGTTTGAAAGCAAAACTTCGCATGCAACTCTTGCCTTTTTATCTCTTTCTATAATATAGTCAAGTATTGCATCGCTTATCTGATCGGCCATCTTATCGGGATGACCCTCGGTTACAGATTCGCTTGTAAAAAGATATGATCTGCCCATAATTTTTCCTTTATAGTAATCTTTAATTTGGGTATTATATCAAAATTAATTTTATCTCAAACCTCCTGTTTTTGTTATAAATATTTTACTTTTATAAAATAACTAAACTTTTTTAAAATATGGGTTTTTCCCAAAAAAATCATCTAAAACTTTCTGCTCTATAAACTTATTTTAATAATTACTTTGATATACTTTCTCTATGGAAAAAAATTTTCCCAAAAAATTAAAAAGAGGAGAAGTTATGTTAGTAACTAAAAAAGCACCAGATTTCACAGCGCCTGCCGTTCTTGGAAATAACGAAATAGTAGAGGATTTCAATCTTTACAAAAATTTTGGAGAAAAAGGAACAGTTTTATTCTTCTATCCTTTAGATTTTACTTTTGTATGTCCATCAGAGATTATAGCTTTCGATCACAGGCTTGATGAGTTTAAAAAAAGAGGAGTAAACGTAATAGGCGTATCTGTGGACTCTCACTATACTCACCTTGCATGGAAAAACACTCCGGTAGAAAAAGGCGGTATTGGAAAAATAAGATATCCTTTGGTAGCGGATCTAAAAAAAGAGATATCAGCAGCATACGATGTTCTTTTGGATGCGGGAGTAGCTCTTAGAGGCTCTTTTCTTATAGACACAGACGGAACTATCAGACATGCGGTAATAAACGATCTTCCTTTGGGAAGAAACATTGATGAGATGTTAAGAATGGTTGACGCTATGCACTTTACAAATGAGCACGGAGAGGTTTGTCCTGCCGGATGGCACGAAGGAGTAGAGGGAATGAAAGCCGATCCAGAGGGTGTTGCAGAATATCTTGCAAAACACGCAGACGAGCTTTAATAGTAGGGAGAGCTTGCTCTCCTTGCTTCCTCAAACAGATAGCCATACTTATCTCCCAAATAAAACAGCGCTGCAACTAACACTAAAATAGTTATAACTGTAAAAAATATTTTCCATTTGCTATAGGGTCTCTCTCCTTTAATTTTTCCAGTCGCAGCGTTTATTGCAAAACGGTAATTTTTATTCTCATATTTAAAATCGGCTATCCATACCGGCAAAAGAAGATGTTTAAAGGTTTTGTTTTCATAAATAGTAGATAGATGCAAAATCTCCTGCCTATCCCCTCCGATATCTCTTCTTACATCCTCTCTTATGACCTGATTCATATATAGTTTTGCAATTTCAAAACCATCTTTTAAACCTATTTGATAAATCTCTCCTTTAAAACCGCTGATATATTTTTCGTCATACCCAACCGCCTTTTCAAAAGGCCAAGGGGAGAGGGAGTCTATTATTTTTCTTGGAAGTCTTTTGGAAGCTCCCACAACCACATCGTCAAATCTTCTAAAAACCCATCCGCTAACAAATCTCCATCTTATCTTTTGAACACTTCCTCTTTTTTCTATTAATCTTCCTCCCTCATTTACGAAAAAAGTCTCATCCTCAAAATAGTAATCCCCTCTCCTTCCCTCATAGTAAGTTTTGGTATCACTATCAAAAGTCCAATATGGAAGATAATAACCTATAAATTTAAGTTCAAAAGAGGAATTTTTAAGTTTGGATGGAGCAAACCATAAAGATTTTATCCATTTTTTAAAAATCAAAAAAGCTTTTTTTCTATCTATTAAAAACGGAATTAAGGATTTTGCAAAAATAGGGCGGAAATCTCTTACCTCCTCTACCACAAAAGTCCCGCAATAGGGGCACTTTCCAGAAAAGATATTCTCTTCTATCTTAAAAATAGCTCCGCAAGAGGGACATTTTGCATCATGCTCTTTTAAAGGAGGGAATTTTGTTTTTTCTAAAACTCTTAAAGCTTCCTTGAAACTATACTCTTTTAAATCGGCATCAACCTCTTCTATTCTGTTTTCATATCCGCAATAAGGGCATTTTAAATTTCCCGTTTTTATGGAATATCTCAAAGAGGCTCCGCAATTTTTACAAGGGAAAAATTTCTCAACTAACGGCAAATTTGATTTCATCTAAACCTTTTTAAAATAATCCTCAAAATCTTTCATAAAAGCCAAAACTTCCCAGTTTTCCTTCCCTCTTTTCCAAATCAGAGTGTTTTTATCTATTTTGCCATCTTTCAACATCTCTTCTATTTGAGACCTATTAAAAGGCCCATTTGGTTCATCGTTTAAAGATATATAATATATCTCTTTTGGAATGGGAGGAGGAGATTTAAGAGTCTCTGCTAAATTGTTGGCCATAGAAAATCCTATCCCCATAGATAAAATATCTCCCATACTTCCGCTCTTTTCCAAAGACTCGGCAGTTTGATATTTAAGATATTTATCCAAATCCCCAATCATTCCCATGCTCGTTCTTTTATCCAAAGCCTCCTCGACTTTTTGGGGCAAAGAGATATTCTCTATCAAAATTTTTATAAGCTCAAGCCCATATTCTTCAAACTCTTTTGCGATTATTTTCGTTACAAAATCTGCAAACACATCGTAATTTGCCGCCATATCCAAAACAGGAATATTTGATTTTGCCACAATTGTCGCAAAACGGGAGACTATCAGATTTCTTAGCTGATCGCTTATCTCATCTACGGTAAAATGCCCGTCAGTTCCTACTATCTCGGCAATAAATTTAGCGGGATCCTTTATTCTAAGAGAATAGGTTCCAAAAGCCCTAATTCTAACAGCCCCAAACTCCTTATCCCTTAAAATCAGAGGATTTTTAGTTCCCCACTTTAAATCTACAAATCTTTTCATATTACAAAAATAGACTTCAGCTTTAAAGGGGCTTTCAAATCCGTGATCCCAATGTTGAAGAGTAGATAAAATAGGAAGATTTCTTGTCTCAAGCTCGTAAATTCCAGGCCCCATCACATCAGCAATCTCCCCTTCGCTTACAAATACGGCGCTTTGAGACTCCCTAACTATCAGTTTAGCACCATATTTTATCTCGTTGCCGTATCTCTCAAAGCGGTAAACCATCGTATCGCCGCTATCATCAAGCCACTCTATAACATCTATAAATTCTCCGAAAATCTTATCCCAAAGTCCCATTATTTTCTCTTCTCTATCGCTTCTTTTTTACTTTTTGCCGCTATAAGAGCGCTTTTTAATTCATTTTCTATAAGCTCAAGCTCTTTTTTGGCATGCTCTCTTGCCTTTTTGGCTTCTTCGGTAATTTTCAAGCTCTCATTTATCGTATCTATCAATGATTGATTTGCTTTTTTTATCGTCTCTATATCAAAAACTCCTCTCTCTACCTGCCTTTTTATCTCTTCATTTGCAAGTTTTAAATTCTCGGCATTTTTCTCCAAAAGCTCATTTGTCAAATCGGTAGCCTCTTTTAAAGTATCGGCCGCTTGTTTGGATCTGTAAATCGTAACGGTTTGAGCAAGCTGATTTTTCCAAAGAGGAATCGTATTTACCAAAGTGGAGTTTATTTTGTTAATCAAAGCTTTATCGTTTTCCTGAATCAGTCTGATACTTGGCAAAGATTGCATGGCAACCTGTCTTGTAAGTCTCAAATCGTGAATTCTTCTCTCCAAATCGTCTCTAACGGCTCTTAAATCCCTAAGCTGCTGAGCTTTTACCATATCTTTGGATTCTTCGGCTTCTTTTTTTAGTTTTGGAATCAAAACCTCGTCTATCTCTTTTATCTTCTCGTCTCCCGCCGCTATATAAACTTCCAAATCATAAAAAAATTTCAAATTGGCATCATACAGTCTGTCCAAAGATTCTATATCGGTGAGAAGCTGTGTTTTATCTCTCTCTAAACGGTTTGCTATCTTTTCTATCTGCTTTCTTACCTCCTCATAGCTTTGGATAAACTCCTCTATTTTAGAGCCTCCTCCAAAAATTCTCTGCCAAAAAGAGGGTTTTTCATTGGGATTTAGCTTATCTACATCAAAATTTTTGATAGCCAAAACCATACGGTTTAGAGTCTCCCCAACCTCTCCTATATCCTTGTTTTTCACACCCTCTAACATATTGTTGGAGATTTTCTCTATATTCTCTTGAATTTTCGAACCGTATAAAATAACGCTGTTTATATCATGAACATCTATCTCCTTTTTTACATCCTCCTTGCTTAGAGAGCTTTTATACTCCTCTTTCGCCAATTTATCCTCAAAGGGTTGTTTTTGTAACTCATTCATTTTCATACTCCTTCATATTGCATCCGTTTTTTTAGAACCTCTATTTGAACATCAAGATTTTCAATGGAATTTTCCTTTAATTTTTGCTGCTGCTCTTTAAATGTGGTCTCTATCATATCTAAAATACTTTGAAACTTATCGTCTAACTCTTTAGTTTTTGCTCCCTCCTCTTTAGTTTTCGCATACCCTTCTATCACTCTTTTTGCTCCGTCTAAATAGACAACCAAAAATTTCCTCGCCCTGTATAAATCGTTTGGATTCTCCTCTATTAGTTTCAAAACTTTCTTTGCCTCTTTGACTATCGATTTAAGCCTTCTGTTTAATTCAAGATTATATATGGAAACTCTCGCGTCATCTATTGCTTCAATCTTCTTTTCGGCCTCATCCAAAGCCTCTATAACCTCTTCTGGGCTTACTTCCAAAGAGATATTATAAACCTTATCTCTCATGGGATCCAACCCATAATATAGATAAAATCCAAAAAATCCCGCTACAGAATAACCCAAACTTACAAAAAAGGAGTTTCCAGCTCCCCATTTTGAGGTTATAAAAACGGCTATAGTAAAGATTATAAGGGATATAGTTTTATATTTTATCTTCGGAGCTTTTGCAATTTTTCTTTTTTTATACTCCCTTTCTATAAAAAAGCCTTTTCTTGCGATAACAGCCGCTAAAATAAACAGAGAAAAAGCCAAAGAATTAATCCAAAAAGCCTTCATATTGTGAGCTGATAAAGAGAGGGGAATCGCAAAAAACAGAGGTAGAGGAAGCAAAAAAAGCAAAATCCCTTTAAGCATAAAAACAGGCCTGTTCTTAGGATCATATCTTTTAACTTTAGCCACTCTATTCTCCTAAAAATATATTAAAAAAGCTTTGCCACATCAAAATGCCGATACTCAAAACCAAAAGCAAAAAACCCAAAATTTTTTTAAAAGAAGAGGGCATCCAAAATCCTTTTCTTCTAATTATATTAAAATTAACATCTCATTGCAAAAAAGAAGTTTATAACAGATATGTTATAATAAAATTAAACCAACAATTATTGATACAGGAGTCATTGTGCAAATAACCCTAAATATTCCAGATTTTACACCTTTAGTGCTTAACAAAGATATACAGGAATTAAAACAAACAATTAGATTAAATACTGCTTTAATGCTATTTAAAAATCATAAGTTCTCCATTGAACAAGCAGCACATTTTGCCAATCTCTCTTTATATGACTTTATAAAAGAATGTAAAAAAAATGAAATACCGGTTATT
>JALVCR010000014.1 GCA_027009865.1 Campylobacterales bacterium | reverse complement strand
GAGGTTTTTCCTTCTTTAAGTCTGCAAGTGGAAAATTATGAAAAAACTTCTTATTAGTTCTTGTCTTCTTGGTGAGAATGTCCGCTATGACGGCAAAATCAAAAGATGTATGGATCCGCTTTTTTATGAAATCATAAAAAATTCTCAGATTTTTACTGTTTGCCCTGAGGTTGACGGAGGACTTCCCACTCCAAGAGATCCAAGTGAAATAGTATCTTTAAATCCTTTAAAAATAGTAAATAGTAAAGGAAAAGATGTAACCTCTTTTTTTGAAAAAGGAGCTAAAAAAGCTTTAAAGGTGTGTAAAAAGCATAAAATCAAAGTGGCTCTTTTAAAATCAAAAAGCCCTTCTTGTTCTAATAATTTTATTTATGACGGAACTTTTAGCAAAAAACTTATAAAAGGAGAAGGTGTAACCGCTAAACTTTTAAAAGAGAATGGTATAAAAGTTTTTAATGAAAATGAGCTTATTGATTTGTTAGAGTATCTAAAAAAGATATAAAATGCAAAAAAGTGTTGTTGTAAACGGGCTTGGCAGAATAGGGAGGGGAATTGTAAGAGAAATTTTAAAAAAAGAAAATTTTAGATTAATAGCTTTAAATGATATTTATGATATAGATCACTTAGTTTATCTTTTAAAATATGATTCCGTTCATAAAAGCAGTTTAAAAGTTTATAAAAAAGATAATGAAACTATTTTTATAAATGGAAAAGAGGTTAAATATTATTCTTCTAAGGATCTATCTTTTCTAAAAAATATTAAAGCAAATCTTTTAATAGAGTGCAGCGGAGTTTATGATAAGGCTTCATATTTTTATCCATTTTTAGATAAAAATATAGATAGGGTTTTATTTGCTTTTGTTATCAAAGATAATACGCCTATGTTTGTTTTTGAAGTAAATCATCAAAACTATTTAGGTGAAAAAATATTATCGGCTGCGAGCTGCACTTCAACTTGTGTAACTCCTATACTTAAAATATTAAATGATTTTATTTCAATAAAAAGAGTTTTTGCTACTACGATTCATAGCTACAATGCTGATCAAAACCTTTTAGACTCTAAAACAGATTCTTTGGATTTTAGGAAAGCCAGATCTTCTACATTAAACCTTCTTCCAATCTCAAGCGGAATAGCTTATGCTACGAGCAGAATTTTACCTTTTTTAAAAGGGAAAATTTTAGGATGCAGCGTTAGAGTTCCGGTATGTGACGTAACTGCAATAGATCTCTCTTTGGAATTTGAGCAAAGTGTTGATAAGTTTAATTTGATAGAATATCTTAAAAAACAAACTAAAAATTCAAAAAGAATTTTACTATTAAATACTCCTTTTGTTTCAAGCGATATTATATCTTCCCCTTATTCCTCCATCATAGATTTATCTTCCATTGAAATTATAGATAACTTTTTGAAAATATTTATTTGGCAAGACAATGAAATTGGCTATATAAATGCTCTTTTGGATACAGCTTCTTTTATCTTAGAAAAATAATCTTAACTATTTTTTTTATTATAAAAATCATTAAAATAATTCAAAAAAATGCCGATATTATCAATAGTTAATTAAGTTTAAAAGGGGTGTTATGAAAGCTGTTGTTATGGCGGGAGGTTTTGGAACAAGAATTCAGCCTCTTACAAATTCCGTTCCAAAACCTATGTTGCCGGTTGTAAACAGACCTATGATGGAGCATATTATAGTAAAGTTGAGAGATGAGCTTGGAATAAAAGATTTTGTAATTTTGCTCTATTTCAAGCCTGAAGTTATAAAAAACTATTTTAAAGATGGGAAAGATTGGGGCATTAATATAGAGTATGTGCTTCCAAATGATGATTATGGGACAGCAGGTGCCGTAAAGTGTGCGCAGGAGTATTTAAAGAATGACAATTTTATCATTGTAAGCGGCGATTTGGTTACCGATTTTGATTTTAATAAAATTATAGATTTTCATAAGAGAAAAAATTCAAAACTTACCATAACTTTAACTCCGGTTGAAGATCCTTTGCAGTTTGGGGTTGTAATTACCAATCAGAATGACAAGATAGTTAAATTTTTAGAAAAACCGGGCTGGGGAGAGGTTTTTAGCGATACTATAAATACAGGAATTTATGTAATAGAGCCGGAAATTTTGGATTTTATTCCAAAAGATGAAAATTTTGATTTTGCAAAAGATCTTTTTCCTTTGCTTATGGCAAGAGGAATTGATCTTTGGGGATGTTCTATAGAAGGATATTGGAGAGATGTCGGAAATCCTAAAAGTTATAGAGAGGTTCATCAAGACATTTTACATCAGAAAGTAAAAGTTAAAATTCCCGGTGTTAAAGTGGAGTTTAAAAACGGAGTTTTATACAAAGAGAGCGATATCTCTTTAGAAGAAGAGCAGATAAGCGGAATTGTCGTTATAGGAAAAAACTGTAAAATTTCAAAGGAGACGAAATTGGAAAATGCCGTAATTGGAGACGAGGTTATCGTAAAAGAGAAAAGTGAAATTAGAGAAAGCGTTGTTTGGGACAATACGAAAATAGGAAAAAATTGCAAGGTAAACAATTCTGTAATTTGTAACGACAATAATATCGGAGATAATGTTCAAATAAAAAATGGAGCGATTATAGCTGAAGATTGCGATATTGGGGATAATGTCTCTTTTGAAAGGGATGTAACGGTATGGCCTGATAAAATTATAAGTGATAATGCGATTGTAAGCAACAATGTGGTCTGGGGAAGCAAATATAAAAGCTCTATTTTTGAAGAGGGAAGCGTAAAAGGGAGAACAAATACAGAGCTCTCTTGCGAGATGGCTACGAAATTGGCCGAGGCTTTGGGAAGCACTCTTCCTCTTGGAAGCACAGTTTATGTCTCAAGAGATTATCATAAAAGCTCAAGAATGCTTAAGAGAGCATTTTTAGGGGGATTGCTATCTACCGGAATAAACGTAATAGATATCACTTTTATGCCATCTTCGGCTATGAGGTTTAATCTTGCAAATAATAAAGATATAGTAGCTGGAGTTCATTTTAGACAAAGCATTTATAGCAAAACAGATACTGAGATTCTGTTTTTCACACAAGATGGGCTTAGAATAGATACGAATACCGCAAAAAGTATTGAAAGAATCTTCTTTAGGGAGAATTTTAGAAGAGTTGATCCCGAACAGATAGGAACCATTACAGAAGCTAAATTTTTAGATAAGAGATATAAAGAGGAAATTTTAAAACATCTTGACAGGGATATAATAAGAGCTCAGGATTTTAAAATTGCGGTTGATTTGCTTTACGGGTCGATTTCGGGAATATATCCGGAGCTTTTGAGTGAATTAAATCTTGAAAATATTACTTTAAACGCTTATCCGGATGAAAAGAAACTTACAATTCTTCCAACTATTTTAAAGCATTCCAGAAGGGATTTGAGTTTAATAGTAAAAAATCTGGGATTGAATGCGGGTTTCATTATCTATCCAAACGGACAGAAGATGGATATCGTATCAGATAGCGGAGAGGTTTTAAAACCTCATATAGCTCTTTTGGTTATGCTTGCAATGATAAATGACTCTTTGAAAGAGAAGAAAAAAGTCTTTTTGCCGGCTTGGGCTCCCGATTTTATGGATGATAGATTCAATAATTTGATTATTGAGAGAGGAAAATATAGAAATTTTACAGCAGAGAAATTAAAACAATATCTTTTGGTAGCCTCGGTTGACGGAAATTTTGCCTTTACCGAGTTTGCTTTAAACAGAGATACAATATTTGCAAGTTTAAAAATGGTGGAAATGATGATAAAATACGGTTTTAAAATCTCCTCCATTGTAGAAAGTATGGATGAATTTTATTACAAAGAGGATAAAGTTGCCTGTCCTAACAATTTAAAGGGCAAAATGATGAGAAAATTTTTGGAAGATTCTCAAGGCAAAAAATCCTCTCATCTTGACGGCGTAAAAATTTGGGTGGATGATAGAGATTGGATTTTAATGATTCCCGATCAAGATAGCGACTATTTAAATCTTTTTGTTCAAGCCGAAAATAGTAAAAAAGGGGAAGAGATTTTAAAAGAATATAAAGAAAAAATCGAAAAGTGGAAGATTAGCTGATATGAAAAAGCTTTATATCTCTTTTTTATGGCATATGCATCAGCCCTATTACAAGGATGATTTAAGTTCTTTAATAAAGATGCCGTGGGTCTTTTTGCATGCCATAAAAGATTATTACGATATGCCGTGGTATGTCGATAGATTTTCAAAAATCAAGGGGACTTTCAATCTTGTCCCCTCTTTGCTTGTTCAATTAAAAGAGTATGAGGATTTTCATGTAGATGATGAGCTTTTGACTCTTATTAGAAAAGATGTGGATTTTTTATCTGATGAGGATAAAGAGTATTTGATAGAGTATCTGTTTTTTTCAAATGAAGAAAATTGTATAAAACCTTTGAAAAGATATGCAGAGCTTTTGGGAAAAAAGAGAAGATATTCCTCAGACAAAGAAGCGGCCAAGGCTTTTTTAAACAAAGAGTTTCAAGATCTGGAAGTTTTATTTTTGCTCTCTTGGTGTGGAGAATATTTAAAAAATAACAACTCTTTGATAAAAAGATTGATTAAGAAGGGTAGAGATTTCACTCATGAAGATAAAATAGAGCTTTTGAAAACTTTAAGCGATTTTATAAAAGAGATTGTTCCATTTTATGAAAAACTTCAAAATGAGGGCAAAATTAAAATTTCCACCACTCCCTTTTACCATCCGATAGCTCCTTTGCTTTTTGATATAAAAAACGCTGTTTTATCCGACTCTTCCACACCTCTTCCAAAGGATTACATCTCTTTAAAAGATGATGCCCTAAAGCATATAGATTATGCAATCTCTTATTATAAAAAGGTTTTTAAGAAATCTCCAAGCGGTTTTTGGCCTGCGGAAGGGAGTGTTAGTTACGAATTTTTAGAAGAGCTTTCAAAAAGAGATATCCTATGGGCATGCAGCGATGAGGAGATTTTATATAAAACTATAAAAGCTTTTAGAAAAGAGGATATTTATAAAAGAAACAGACTCCATTTTGATAAAGGGGGAATATATCTTTTCTTTAGAGACAGAGAGCTTAGCGATTTGATAGGATTTAGCTATAGCGGATGGGATGAGGATAAAGCAGTTAACGATTTTATATCCCGTCTTAGAGCAATATATGATTCAAGCGCTTCTAATTTAAACGTAAATGTTATTTTAGACGGCGAGAATGCTTGGGAGCATTACAGGAAAAACGCTTTTATATTTTTTGACAAACTTTACAGAAGGCTTGAAGAGCTTGATTGGGTAGAGTGCGCTTTTTTTGACGAGATA
This sequence comes from Campylobacterales bacterium, assembly GCA_027009865.1. Classification (GTDB taxonomy): domain Bacteria; phylum Campylobacterota; class Campylobacteria; order Campylobacterales; family JAADDG01; genus JAADDG01. Next base: position 578 of record JALVCR010000014.1, on the reverse strand, counting down.
ATAAAAAATGAAGAGATAGAAGAAAGAGAGCTTTACAATCTAACTCCCGGAAGCTGGATAAACGGCAATTTTAGGATATGGATAGGGCATGAGGAGAAAAACAGAGCGTGGGAGTTGATATTTAGAACAAAGAGAGATTTTTTAAAATATAAAGAAAAGTTTGAAGAATCTTTGATTGAAAAGATAGAAAAAGAGTTTATGATAGCTGAGGGAAGCGACTGGTTTTGGTGGTATGGAGATGATCATTATACTCCTCAAAAGGGGGAATTTGACGCTCTTTTTAGAAAACATTTGATAAATATCTATACTCTTATGCAAAAAATCCCTCCAAGCGAGCTTTTTAAGCCTATAGCCAAAACTTCAGCTGCTGAGATGTTTTTTATTAAAGAGCCTCAAAATATGATAACCGCGATAATTGACGGCAAAAATAGCAACTTTTTTGAATGGCTTGAGGCCGGAGAGATAGATTTAGAACATGAACTCTCTTCTATGAGTTTAACAAATTTTGTGATTGAAAAGATTAAATATGGGCACGATAGCGACTATTTTTATCTCTCTTTGATTGGAGATTTTAAAGA
>JALVCR010000013.1 GCA_027009865.1 Campylobacterales bacterium | reverse complement strand
TGCCCCTTTTTGAGCTTTACTCTCTTTTCTTTATAGCTTAATAGAGTAAGTCCCTGAGATTTTAGATACTTTTGAAAATCTTTAAAACTTCCGGCAAATTTACCCTTTATGCTCTTTCCGCTAAGAGTTAAAGCCTCATAAATATACTCGCTCTTATTTTGCAACTCTAAGTACCTCGTCAAGCGTCGTATCGCCATTTAGAAATTTTAAAACCCCATCTTCAAAAAGCGTCGTATATCCAAAGAGGCTTAAATCCTCCAAATTGTGATCTTTTGAGAAAGCCTCCTGAATCTCTTTTGTAAAAGGAGCTACTTCGACGATTGGAACCCTCCCTTTAAATCCGGTGAAATTGCATTTTTTGCATCCAACCGCTCTATGGGGATCCACTTTTATAAAGGGGTGTTTTTTTATTATCTTGTCTATCCCGTAAAGAAGCCTTATCTCCTCATCAAGAGTATCCTTTTGCTTGCAGTAAGGGCATAAGGTTCTAACAAGCCTTTGAGCCATCAAACCTATAATGGAGGATTTCAGTAAAAAATACTCAACTCCCATATCTATCAATCTGTGCAAAGCTCCCAAGGCGGAGTTTGTATGAAGGGTGGATAAAACCAAATGTCCCGTCAATGCGGCCTGAACCGCAATTTCAGCCGTTTCTTTATCCCTTATCTCTCCTATCATTATGATATCTGGATCTTGCCTTAGAATGGATCTTAGAGCATTTGCAAAAGTGAAATCTATTTCGCTTTTTACCTGAATCTGGCTAATTCCTCCAAGCTCATACTCAACTGGATCTTCTACTGTGATGATTTTTGTATCTTCTGTATTTAAATCGTTTAAAATAGAGTAAAGAGTTGTCGTTTTTCCGCTTCCTGTAGGGCCTGTTGTTAAAAATATTCCGTTTGGTTTTCTAATGATTGAGTTTATAATATCTAAAGAGTTTTCAAAAAAACCGAGTTTATTTAAAGAGTAGCTGATATCCTCTTTTCCAAGAAGCCTTAAAACAAAACTCTCTCCAAAAGCGGTCGGAACCGAAGAGGCTCTCACATCTATCAGTTTTCCGCTTGTCTTAATCGAAATACGCCCATCTTGAGGGAGTCTATTTTCGGAGATATTCATTTTGGAGATTAATTTTAATCTTGCAATAACCGCCATCTTCATCGAAAGCGGAATATTCTCAACCGTATGAAGCTTTCCGTCTATCCTAAATCTAACCTGCATTCCGTTTTTGAAAGACTCTATATGAATATCGGAAGCGTTTGCCTCAACTGCTCTTGAGAAGATATTGTTTACAAACTTGATAACGGGAGCTTCGGAAGCCAACTCTTTTAATTTATCTATCTCATCTTCGCTTATATACTCATACTCCCCCTCTTCCTCCTCTTCATAAACGGCTTTTAACTTCCTTATCTCTTCGGAAGAAGCAAGATATATCCTAAGCTCTTTGCCTGTTAAATTCTCAACATAAGAGAATATATCTATCTTTAAAGGATCCTCTACCGCCGCTTTTATAACTTCACCGTTTTCCAAAACGAAAATACCGTTTTCAACAAGAAAGGAGGTTTGAATATTTCCCAAATTTACTTTATTAAACTCTTCAACACCCAAATCTTTTAAAAGAGAAATGCCAAGCTGCAAGGAGAGGGCATTTAAAAGATCATTCTCTACAATAACTCCCGTATTTATTAATATTGTGCCGATTCTGCCGCCATACTCTTTTTGCAAAGAGAGAGCCTTTTTTATATCCTCCTCTTTGCAGGCGTTTTGAGAGACTAAAATCTCTCCTATTTTTTTATCTAATCCCAAATGGAAATATCCTTATTCTCTCCGCTTCCGCCAACCTCTCCGTCGGCTCCAAGAGATTTAAGCTCATAGTCATGCCCGTCCTCTCCCGGTCTTTTATAAACATAAGGATTTCCCCAAGGATCGGCTTCTACTTTTTTTGGCAGATACGGCCCGTTAAAACCCTTGATATTTGCCTTTTTAGCCCAAAGGATTTTAAGACCTTCCTCGGTAGTTGGATATCTTCCGGTATCAAGATGAAAACTGTCCAAAGCTGAAGAAAAGAGTTCAAGCTGAGCTCTTGCGGTTTTCTCTTTAGCGCTCTTTAACTGTCCAAAAAATTTAGGCCCGACCAAAGAAGCAAGCAATCCGATAATTGCAATAACGACCAAAAGCTCTATCAAAGTAAACGCCCTTCTTTTTCTATTCAAAATAAAACTCCTATTAAATTTTTATAAAATATTAATTTTTCGCTTTTATTTTACCATAATTTTATAAAACGTCGGCAAAATGGGGGCGAAGCTTTCTAAAAATAATAGCTCCGCTTACAAAAACTATTAATGCCACCGTCCAAAAATAGAGCGTCAAATAGGGACGCTCCCAAAACCAGACCTTATAAATAAAAGCATCCCTATAACCTTCCACAAGATAATATACGGGATTTAATTTTAAAAAAAACTGATATTCTTTTGGAACAATATTTACAGACCAGAAAATCGGCGTCATCCAAAAACCAAACTGCAAAAGCATATTTACAATCTCGCCCATATCCTTAAAAAATATTATCAAAGAGGAGGTTATCCAAGAAAGCCCTAAAACAAAAACAATCATAGCAAACAGATAATAAAAAAACTCAAGCCAATACAAATCGGGCAAAAAGCCGTAAAATATAAAAATCAAAGCCATAAAAATTACAAAAAAGAGATGCACAAAAAGGGCGGAAAAAACTTTCACTAAAGGGAGAATGCTAACTCTAAAGACAACCTTTTTAACTAAAAAGCTGTTTTGGATTATAGAATAGGTTGCATTGCTTAAGCTTTCCGCAAAAAAAAACCAAGGAATCATTCCCGAAATCAACCATAAAACAAACGGAACGTTATGAACCGGCTTTGATTTAAAACCCACCTGAAAAACAAACCAGAAAATCAAAATAGTAATAGTTGGCTGAATAAACGCCCAAAAAACCCCAAGATAGGAACCAAGATATTTCTTTTTAAAATCATCTTTTACCAAATCTATAAATAATCTTCTATTTGAGAAAATATGAGAAAAAAACTTTAAAAAATCATCTAAATAATATTTAACGGACAAGAAAATACCTCAAAACAGTAATTTTTTAAAATTGTAGCTTTATATCAATTAAACTTCACATAAAGTGCTATAATTATATAAATATTTAATCAATAAGAGGTGTAATTGGATATATCAAAAAATTTTAGAAATTTTCACAAACTCTTTCCCTATCTTGAAATTAAAGAAGAGATAGAATACTTCTCCGTATTTGGCGGATTTGAAAAGATAGATTCCCTAAATTTCACTCAATCTATTTTTGAAGATATAAAAACTTACATTTTAAAAGATTATGAAAGCTTATCAAAAACTTTCAATTTATCAACAGATAAAAAAGAGCAGGAAGAAATAGAGAGACTTCTTAAAAAAATCGCAATCGGAGAGAGGAAAATATTCTCTCTTTTAAAAGATGGAAAAATCTCTCAAATAAAGGGAAGAGAAATATATAGAAAACTTTTTAAAAAAAATATGATAGAGAGAGAAATATCAAGAGAGAAACCGATTTTAAAAAACTCAAAACAGCCTTTGAAAAAACATCTAAGACAGTATAAAATAGAGGATAAAATAAAATTTTCAAAACCCTTTTACAGATTTTGGTTTACATTTATCGCTCCAAACAAACCTTTAATAAAAAATCAAGAGTTTAACAAAGTATTAAATATTATAGAGAGAGATTTTGACAAATATGTAAGTTTCTTTTTTGAAGAGCTCTCAAACGAGCTTATAAAAAGAGTATATAAAAATAGCGCGGTAGAGACGGGAAGCTATTGGGAGAGAAACAAAGAGATAGATATGCTTGCAAAAATTCCCTCCGAAGGTTTCATTGCCGGAGAGTGCAAATGGAAAAATCAGAAAATCTGCAAAAATACATTAAATAAACTCAAAAAAAAGTGCGAAGGAATAGATTTCAAGATAGAAAAATATGCCCTCTTTTCAAAAAGCGGTTTTTCAAAAGAGCTGCTTAGCAAAAAATACGATAAAATACTCCTCTTTGATTTAAAATCTTTTGAAAGACTGCGTGAAGATGGATGAGAGAGAGAAAGAGAGTTTAAAAGAGGATTTAAAAAGCTTAATTTTAAGAACTTATGAGGTAGAAGAGAAATACAAAGAGCTTTCCAAATCATACGAAAAACTTCAAAATACGATTTACGAAATAATAGAATCCCTTCCAAACGCCATTTGGATTTTGGAAAGAGATAAAATATTTTTACAAAATAGCGAAGCTAAGAAAATATCCAAAATTTTACCGAAAATAGAGACGGATAAAAACTCTTATGAGCTTGAGTTTGAAAACAAAATTTTTCTAATAAAAATCAATCAGACCGATCAAAAAACAATAATAACAGCAACCGACATAACCGAGCAAAAAAGAAGCGAAAGGCTTGCCTCGATGGGGCAGATAGCAGCTCACCTCTCTCATGAAATAAGAAATCCGATAGGCTCTTTGGCTTTGTTATCCTCAACCCTTCTAAAAAGAGTCGATATCAAAAACAAACCGCTCGTTTTGGAGATAAAAAAGGCTTTATGGAGAATAGAGAGAATCGTAAAATCAACTCTTCTTTTCACAAAGGGCGTATCTATATCGCTGGATTCTTTCTATATAGAGGAACTCTCCGAAGAGCTTGAAGAGGCGATAGAATTTTACGATTTTTCAAAAGATATAGATTTTATTTTCAATCTTCCAAAAAAAATTATGAGAGGGGATTTTGATCTTTTATCGATAGTTTTTCAAAATTTTATCTATAATGCCATAGATGCAATAGAAGAGAGCGACGAAGAGAGAGGAGAGATAAATCTATCTTATAGAGAGAATAAAAATTTTCATATATTTAAAATAACTGATAACGGGAAAGAGATAGAGGATAAAAAAATCCTATATGAGCCTTTCAAAACTACAAAAACAAAAGGACACGGATTGGGACTTGCCCTCTCGCTTGAGATAGTAAAAGCCCATAACGGAGATATTAAACTGTTAGAAAACGAAAAAGGTTTTGAAATAAGAATCAAAAAGCTATAATTTTTTATTGGATTATATGTTATAATATTACACAAAGATTGTGTTTGAAATGAGAGGGAGAAAATAGGAATGCAAAAAGTAAGAACAAATATTTATATAGATAAAGATATAAAAGAAGAAGCTCAAAAACTTTTCAAAAAATTTCATATTAGCTTGAGTGATGCTATAAATTTATTTTTAACTCAATCTGTTTTAAATCAAGGTATTCCATTTAGAATTGAAATACCTACTAAAGAGACTCAAAAAGCAATTAAAGAAGCTAAAAATAGAGAAAATTTAGAGGAAGTAAGTTTTGAAGATTTAAAAAAAGAAATGAAAAAGTGTGTTATTAGTTAATGACTTATAATTTAAGAAATTAAAAATGTATAAGCTAGTGAGAGGAAAATTTTTTATTAAAGATATGAGAAATTTAAGAATAACAGATTCTCAATATAATAGATTTATTATTTATATTGGAAAACTTTTAAATAAAGAATCTCTTCCTTCTGAGGCAAAAGATCATTCCTTAAAAGGAGAGTGGGAAGGTGCAAGAGAGTTTCATATAGGCGGTGATTTAGTGGTAATATATATGATTGATGAAAATACTAACACTATTGAATTGATAAGAATAGGAAGTCATGCTAAATTATTTAAAAAATTTTGATGAAATGGCATAGGAAAGAAGTCGGCGTGTTTACAATTTGGCGTCTTAACAACACCTCTTATTTTAAATACTTAAAACTTTTATCTCCCTTTCAAGTCTAATGGAGAATTTTTCAAAAACTCTTTTTTCAGCCTCCTCTATTAAAGATATGGCGTCTTTAAAGGTGGCGTTTTTTAAATTTACCAAA
>JALVCR010000012.1 GCA_027009865.1 Campylobacterales bacterium | reverse complement strand
CTCTTCAACTTCTGCAGATAAAACTATAAAACCGTTACATCGGTTTAAAACATTAACCATGCCTGGAGCAAATTTATCAGCTACTTTAAATCCTTCGTTGGTTAAAAGACCGGGAATTACGGCATCAGCTCCCTTTTTTCTTTTAAAATCATCTAAAATAGGAGTTTTAATAAAAGAGTGGTAAATATCTTTGACACCCTTTTTCATATTGATTAAAATTCTGCCAAAAATCTCAAAATTCAAAGCCCCCGCAAGCGGATTTCCGGGAAGATTTAAAATAAATGTATCTTCTATTTTTCCAAAAGTGGTAGGTTTGCCGGGTCTTATCTTAACTTTGGAGAAAATCTTCTCAAATCCAAGCTCCTCGAAAGCTCTTTTGGTATAATCTGCCTCTCCTACGCTAACTCCGCCGGTTGTGATAATCATATCATATTTTAAAGATCTCTTTATAAAATCCTTAATTGAGTCTAAATCGTCTTTAGATTTCCCAACAAAAATAGCTTCACATCCAAGCTCTTTAATTCTTGATATGAGATAATAGGTATTGGAATTATAGATTTGAGAACCCTTTAATTTCTCAAAATGAAGTTTTAACTCGCTTCCTGAAACAAAAACCGCAATTTTAGGTTTTGCAAAAACTTCTATATGAGTTATCCCCTGGCTTGCCAAAAGAGCTATATGAGCTGCGTTAATCTCATCTCCTGTATCTAAAACTATCTCTCCTTCATTTATATCTTCGCCTCTTCTTCTAATATTGGCATCTTTTTTAATATCTTCTAAAAGTTCAATTTCATTTTCAAATGATTTTACATATTCTTGAGGGATAACAGTATCTGCGCTTTTTGGGACTTTAGCTCCCGTCATAATTTTTACAGCTTCAAACTCTCCCAAAACAAAATCTTTATCTTCTCCGGCTAAAATTTTGCCAATTACCTTGAAACGCTCATTTTTTTTAAAACCTTTTTTACTTTTTAGAGCATATCCGTCCATTGCCGAATTATCAAATATAGGAAGAGCTATTTTAGCCTCAATTTTTTTAGCGCTTATTCTATTTAAAGCGTTTTCTATGGGCACAATTTGAGTATCCAATTTTACCTTTTGAGAAATAATTAAATTAATTGCTTCCTTTATTGTAACACTCAAATAAAATCCTTTTTATGTCGATATAAATTTAATAAAATTGTACCATTTATTCAAGGAAAATTATGAACAAAAAGGCTTTCACTCTAATAGAACTCGTATTTATTATAGTCATAATAGGAATACTTGCTTCAATAGCCATACCAAAATTTAACAGACTTGACTCTACAGCAAAAATAAATGCTGAAATATCGACAATGAATAGCGCTCAAAAAGCCCTTAAAATAGCAAATTCTATATATACCAACGAAGCGTCGGGAGGATATACGAAAGGAGAGGATAACGATATAAGAACTTTTGATATAGATAATGACGGTAAAGAGGAGGAGTTTGGAGATGGAATGCTTTTAACTTTGCACTCAAGCAAAGAAGAGGCTAAATTTGACTCCACCTCTTTTATGGATATGTCAAAAAAGTATGCTATTTTTAATGATAGAGGAAAAATTTTCAGTAAAGTTTTAAAAAACCAGACATCTCTTAGAGTGATAGCCTATATTCCGGCAAGCGAAAACGGAATAGATGAGAGAGGAAGAGGAGACGATTCCACAAGCTATGATATAATAGCCATAACTGCTCAGGCAAGTTCCAGATTTTCAGGAGTGAAGGAAAATCCAGGCGGAGACTCACTAAATAAACCTGACAGCAACGACTTTTGGGTATATAACGGCTCGCCCTATCCGATAGATTTAAACGCCTCTAAAGGAGTAATTTTAAGTTATAACCACAAATCTATAATGCCGGGATCTTTAGTGCTTATAGATATAAATGGAAAACTTCCAAAATCAAAAATCTCCCCAAGATTTATAAGCGTTCAAAGATCCGATAAACAAGGCAAAAAATTAAATTTCAGAGAGCTTGTTCAAGACGGATACAATTAAAGATTTTCAATTATAAAGTTATGAAGATTTCCATTTGAAGCAACTATTATGTGATCTTTCATCTTATATTCTTTTCCTTTTTCATTGCTAACTCTCCCTCCCGCTTCTTTTAAGATGCAAATTCCAGCTGCTACATCCCACGGTTTTAGATTACACTCATAAAAAGCGTCAAAACTCCCTCTTGCCACATAGCAAAGATCCAAAGCAGCCGAGCCAAGCCTTCTTATATCTCTTGTTTTTGGTAAAAGATTTTTCATAGTTTTAATAACCCATTTAAAATCTTCCCCCATCTCCACTTTCGTATAAGGAAAACCGGTAGCCAAAAGAGCCTGATAGGAGTTATCAACATTGGAAACTTTGATTTTAGAGCCGTTCAAAAAAGCGCCCTCCCCTCTTTTAGCATAAAAGAGCTCATCTAAAATGGGATTGTAAACCACCCCTATATATGGAGAGTTTTTCTTCCAAACTCCTATTGAAACACAGCAAAAAGGTATGGAGTGAACAAAATTTGTGGTTCCGTCTATCGGGTCGATATAAATAGCTCCCTCTTCTCCTTCTCCGCTCTCGCCGCTCTCTTCGGCTATTATCGAAAAATCGGGATATCTGGAAGAGATTTCGTATTTTAAAAAAGCATCTATTTTTATATCGTATTTGGTAACCAAATCAACTTTACCCTTATAAAAAATCTCTTTTTTGCCAAAATATCCCTCTTTTAAAATCTCTCCGGCCTCTTTGGCTAACGATATCATATCTTCAAGCACTACGGCTCCTTTGATAAAAAGATTTCAAGTAATTATAGTAAAATAAAATAAATAAGGGGATAAAAAGAAGTAATTTTAGAAGCTCCGCCTAAAAGGCGGAGATTTGATTTTTTAAAGATTAGAATCTGTTTCTTGGTCTCTCTTCTCTTGGTCTTGCTTCATTTACTCTTAAAGTTCTTCCGCTGACCTCTTTTCCGTTTAACTCTTCGATAGCTTTTTTTGCCTCTTCGTCATTTGGCATATCTACAAAACCAAAACCTTTGGATCTTCTTGTCTCTCTGTCAGTTATAATTCTAACACTGCTAACTTCTCCATAAGAGGCAAACTGATCTCTCAACTCATCTTCGCTCATTCCGTAAAATAAATTACCGACATAAATGTTCATCTTTCTTCTTTCTCCTGGAAATAGAAGCTTACGCTTCGTTTGTAAAAAACATTATATCCAAATAAAAAGAAAAAAGATAGGAAAAAAGAAAAAAAATTCAATTTAAAAAAATTTTTAAAAATTGATAACTTACGGTAACATCAGCCAAAAATTTTTGTTACCGCGTATCCCCCAACCAAAAGCCATACAAATAAAACCAAAGCCAAATAGATAGGTTTAAGCCCTACACCTTTAAATTTTGAAAAATTTGTCTCCATTCCAAGAGCGCTCATAGCCATAGTCAAAGCGAAAGTATCCAACTCATTAATGGTAGAGACAACATTTGATGGCAACAGATTCAAAGAGTTAAATCCGGCAACCGCTATAAACAAAACGGCAAACCAAGGAATGGCAACTTTTGTTTTAGAACCGGCAGCCTTGTTTGTAGCGCTTTTTGCAAGCCAAAATCCAAGTATTAGCAAAAACGGAGCTATCAGCATAACTCTTATCATTTTTACAATTACCGCATTTTCCGCAGTTACCGTTCCAACAGCATTTCCGGCGGCTACTACGTGGGCTACTTCATGAACCGTTCCGCCTATATAAATTCCCATCTCTTTTGGATCAAATCCCAAAATACCGCTTTTATACAAAAACGGATACAAAAACATCGCTATCGTTCCAAAAAGAACAACCGTAGAAACAGCTATTGCGCTTTTATAAGCTTCTGCTTCTACAACCGGCTCTGTCGCCAAAACGGCCGCCGCTCCGCAGATAGAGCTTCCTGCACTTGTTAAAATGGAAGTGTCTCTATCAAGTTTTAAAACTTTTACTCCAACATAATAACCGATAATAAAAGTTGTGGCAACCATAATTGTGCTAACAAGTATTCCGGCAATTCCAACTTCAGCTATATTTTGGAAAGTGAGTCTAAATCCGTAAAAAACAATAGCTGCTCTAAGAAGAGTTTTTGTAGAAAAAATAATTCCCGGAACCCACTCTTTTGGAAGCTTATTTCTTAAAGTATTAGCGTAAAACATTCCTATTATGATACCTATAATCAAAGGGCTTATTCCTAAATCCTTAAAAAATTTAAATCCCGCCAAATATGTGGCAGCCATGGCAAATAGAGCCACAAACAAAATACCGCTTAAGGTGTGTCCCCTGTTTTCCTTGCTAAAAGCCATCTTCATCCTTTATAAGATTTTTTTATTTTAAAAAGATATTATATTACAAAAATAAACATAAGCAAAATAAATAAAATTTGATATAATGTTTAAAAAAACAAATAAGGTTTTATTATGTTTACAATAAAAGAGCTTGATTTTTTCATATATCTTTCAGAAAATACAAACGTAAGCAAAGCAGCAAAGGATTTTAAAGTAACTCAGTCGGCTATATCTTTAGCTATAAAATCTCTTGAAGAGAAACTTGGAGAAAGGCTTTTTGACAGAGTCGGGAAAAAACTTATTTTAAATGAAAGAGGAAGATATTTTAAAAAGATTATAGAGCCCCACCTTATAGCATTGAAAGATGCTCAAAATATCTTTTCAAAAAATAAAATGGGAGGAGAGCTTAAAATAATAGCAAGCAAAACAATAAGCGGATATATTTTGGCCGATCCCATATATAGATTTTTAATTAAATATCCTCAAATAAAAATAGAAAAAGAGACGGCAAACTCGGAATTTATAATAAGAAAGCTTCACGAAGCAAAAAGCGATATAGGATTTATAGAAAATGAAGTTGAAGATATGGATCTAAATTGTATTAAAATAGCTCAAGATGAGTTAATAGTAGTATCAAGCGACAGGGAGCTTGCCAAAAAAGAGAGATATATAGACACTCTTTTGGATAGAAAATGGATTATGAGAGAAAAGGGTTCTGGAACGAGAGATTTTTTTATAAAAAAACTTGGAAAACTCTCTCTAAAATTAAATATATTTCTTGAATTTTCAGAATTTGAGGAAATAAAAAGCGTTCTCTCTCACAAAGAGACAATAACTTGCATCTCAAAACATGCTGTAAAAAGGGAGCTAAAAGAGGGAGAGCTTTTTGAGGTGAAGATAAAAAATATGGATTTTAAGAGAAACCTTTATATGCTCTATCATAAAAATAAAACCAAAACAAGATTATTTGAAGAATTTATGGAATTCATAAAGCAAAATGTATAAATTTACAAACTGATGTTGTGCGTTTAAAAAAAATGCAAAATAGGAAAAGTTGGACTTAATATATATCGATGTAAATTTGGTATAATTTAAAAAACGTTAAAGAATGTGATATTTTGAGGAAAAAAACAGATGATTTCAAAAGAAGAGATTTTAAAATACTTAAAATTACTTAAATCACAATTAAAATCTCAAGGTATAGTTCGTATTGGATTATTTGGCTCTTTTGCAAAAGGAACCAATAATAAAAATAGCGATATTGATATAGTATATGAAACATCAGAAGATTTTTTACAAAAATATCCAGGGTGGAATGCTTTTACTTTTTTAAATGAAAATTTAAGAGATAAAATTGCCAATAAATTTAATGTAAAAGTAGATTTGTTTGATTTAAATAGTCAAAGTGAAATAAAAGAAAAAATAAAAAAAGAAGCTATTTATGTATAATCAAGATGATTTAGATAGATTAAAATTAATTTTAGTAAAAATTGATTATATTTTAGATATTTGTGAAAGTAGTATCGTAAAAGCTTTAGAAGATAAGAAAATTACCCAGCCTGCAATATTAATGCATCTAACTTCAATAGCTGAACAATTTTCAAAAATCAAAGATAAGAAAATTTTATCTCATTTTGAT
>JALVCR010000011.1 GCA_027009865.1 Campylobacterales bacterium | reverse complement strand
CTACACTGTTTTTTAAAACTATCCATCTAACTCCCTCAGTGCAAGGAGGAGTTGTAAGAGAGCCGTCATATCTAAAGTAATCGAGTTTTTTTGGGAAAAACTCTCCCGGATTAAACATCTCTTTTAGCTGTTTTTCATGTCCTACTTTTGGATCTAAATCGTTTAAAACTTTTTGCAGGGCTTTATTTTTGTCTCCCTCTTTAAACATCAAAGCAATTACTAAATACTCTCCGTCTTTGCTTTGGTGCACAAAATGAGCTTCCATCGGGAACGATTTGCCTTCTATTTTATTTTCACTTGGAGTATGGAAATGAAATTGCAATAGATTAAATTTTTTCCCGTCTATCTCTATCCAGTCTATACCTTGAACCTTCACTTTTATCGTATGTCCGTTGTTTACTACACTTTCGGCATGTCCGCTATATTTGATTTTTGGCTTTTGTAAATTGGCCTCTACAAATCTGTTTAAATTTACCGGAGATTGATTTACTCCTTTTTCACACATGAAGAATTTTTTATCTAATTCTCCCCAATGTAAAGGACCGCTCTCTCCTTTATAACTCCAATGTGCGTGATGTGATGCTGCTATGGCAGATATGGCTAAAAATCCGCTTAGAATAAGTTTTCTCATATATTTTTCCTTTATAAAAAGTTTTCATAAATATTATATAAAATTATAATTTATATATCTTTAAATTCTATGCTTAATAGATACATATCTTCTCCGTCTAAAATTTTTAAATTTGCGCTTTTGCATTTTTTGCATTCGAAAAATATCTCGTTTTTTTCAAATTCGCTCTCTTCTTGGCACTCTTCGCATTTGGCAACTATGGGCTGAATTATCATCTCAAGCTCTGCGTTTTGGCATATCGTTTTTTCTTTGAAAGTATCAAAAGCTATTTGCAGTAGATGCGGTTCTACTCCGCTTAATATTCCAATTTTCACCTTTATTTTTTCAGCTTCTTTTGCGCCATACTTTTTTGCGTTCTCTTCTACAAGATCTAAAAGACTTTGAACTATTGAATATTCATGCATTGTTTTTCCTTCTGTGAACGGCCAGTCTAAGGGGCGTTTTTATGGGACATACTTTATAGACAAAATCGTGTCTTAATTTATGAAAAGGGCTGTTTTTATCCCAAAACTCAGGATACATAACTTCAAGCTCCTTTTCAAGGCAGCTGTTTATAAGCTCTCTGTCTCTTTGAAGTCTCTCTCTTTTTAAATCAAGTATTTCGTAATATCTCTCTTCATCTTCTGCAAGTTTTAAGGCAAAATTTTCTACCTCTTTAAAATCTTCGTATAGATAATCTGTCATTTTTATCTTTTTTGCAAAAGATGAAGATATTGGAAGAGCTTTGTTTAAAATTTCTAAAGCTTTTTTTTCTCCGACTCTTCTAAAAAAGGTGTAGGTGTGATATTCGCTCCCGCTAAGGCCTAAAGTTTTGTAGTGGGGATTTAAAACTACTCCATTTTTTGCAAAGACTATGTCCGCACTGAGAGCCAAAAAGACTCCTCCCGCTCCCGCATTTGCCCTAAAAACCGAGATAGTTATAATATCTTCGCTAAATATAATCTCTTTGATTAAATTATTCATAGCGTTTATGTTGCTCCAGCCGTCTTCTCCTTTTTTTTTACTATCTTCCAAAATACACAAATCTATTCCGTTGCTAAAAAAATTCTCTCCTCCCGTTAAAACTAAAATATCTACTTCCTCTTTTAAAGTCTCTATGGCGTATTTTAATCTTATGCATCTTTTTGAATCCATAGCCCCATTATAAAATTCAAAATCCAAAAATCCTACATTTTCTATTTTAGAAAAGGTTATCTCTTTGAAAGTTTGAAGTTCTCTGTTTACATATAGAGGGATTCTTCTCTCTTTTACACCTTTTATTTTATCTTTTAAAACGTATGTGGAGGGGAGTTTTATTCCTCTTATGCCATTTTCTATTGGAGTCATTCTCTCTATCCATACCGCCCCCTCTTTTGTTTTTACCAAAATGGCTCCGTCTCTTTTTGCTATTATCTCTTTTGGTTTTGCCTCTATCTTCTCCAAAGAGTTTCTCTCGATATGAGCTCCAAAAAGATATACTTCGATTCCAAAAAAATTGTCTCTAACTCCTGGAAAATTATCAGAAGCGTCTATTTTTCTTTTTATCTCTTCGTCGCTGTCTCTTTGCCAATCTATTTCTCTTCTTTTTTGAGTGATTTTTTCGTGGAGAGGGTATTTTGGATTTTTTAGAGGTTTGAAATTTGATTTTAGCTTCTCTAAAAGCTCTTTTGTTAAGTTTAAAGCTTCATTTGCTATCTGGTTTCTGTAAATATACCCTTTTTTGTTTTTGGGCATTTTAAACTCAGAGTATGCCCATATATCTCCCGCGTCAAACTCCTCATCCGCCTCTATTATCTCAACTCCCCATCTCTTTTCTTTGTTTAATATGGCGTTATCGAGAGCAAAAGCTCCTCTGTCTCCAAACGGGCCTGGATGAATGATAAAAGTTTTTATATTCTCATAAATCTCTTTTGGAATTTTTTTAAGAAGATAGGGGCAAAGAATTATATCCGGTTTAAAAAGCTTGCAAGCTTCTTTCATAATTTCATCGTTTATGGCAAACTCTACGCTAACTTCATAACCGCTCTCTAAAAGGTAGCAGAATATCTTTTGAGTTAAAGAATTAAATGCTGATACTATCAGCAAAATTTTCATGCTTTTATCCTCTTACTCTAACTTCTCTTAATACATAAACCGATACAAAGAAAATTACAAATCCAAGAAGAATCAAAGAAAACAAAGCTGCATTTTTATGAGCCGTCTCACCCTCTCCGAAAATATATCCTATAAGAAGCATAAAACCGACCCATATTATGTTTGCTAAAAAAGTTAGAGGTATAAATTCTTTTAAAGGCATATGAGAAAGACCGGCCGGAATTGAGATATATTGTCCCATTCCGGGAGTTAAAGGAGCTAAAAATACGGAAATTTTTCCGTGCCTTTTAAAAAATTTCTCTACCTTTACCAAAATCTTTTTTCCGTTTAGAAATCTTTTGACTATATATTTGGATAAAAAGTAGTTTATTAAAGCTCCGCTTAAACTGCCAAAAGCCCCGCTTATTAAAAGATATAGAAAACTTTTTTCTCCGATTGACGCAAGATATCCTGAAGGTATCAAAATTATTTCACTTGGGACTGGGATAAATGTTCCAACCAGCAGCATATAAAGATAAAGTCCAAGATATCCAGCTTTGTTTGCGAATAGTATAAGAGGAAGAGCGATGGTTTTTAGCATTTAAATTCCAAAAACCCTCAAAGCACCTTCTATAGTTGATGCTGTTACATTCTCTATATATCTGTTTAGTTTTAGGGGATACATAAGCATTTTTACTGCCATTTTATAAGGATAATAGTTTTTTGCAAGTTTTTTTAAGTTTTTATGAAAAGCTTCAAAATCGTTATTAGATTGGATATATTTATAAGCTGTTGCGACATCTTCGTCGTTTGCCTCTTTCAATCTTGTGTAAATTACTTTGATTATATCTTTTCGGTTTAGGTTTTCTGTTTCGTTATATTTTAAAAATCCTTTATTAAAAACCTCGTAATGATATACTTCATCTTTATGAATATTGTGAGCTATTGTCGCTAAAATAGGTTCATTTAAATCTTTTGCGTATGCATTTATGGCTTTGTAGAAAGTTGAAGTTCCGGTTTCAACCACCATTCTTGCAAGCATCTCTCTTGCTCTTGAGGGCTGAAACTCCTCTATTGTGCAATATTTTATATATTCATTTCTGAAATTTTTGTAAGCTTCCCCCCAATCAAAGTCGCTCCATACGCTCTCTACATATTTTCTAAGGGCTTTTCCGTGCTGAATCTCCTCTATCTCCCAAATTTCTTCAAGCCAATTGGTTATCTGCTTATCCCCTTCATAGAAACGTTTCAAATTATTCTCATAAACATCTGAAGTTATCTCTATAAAAGAAGCTATGGCTAAAAGCGTAAAAAGAAATTCGTTATTTTTTATATTCTCTTTATTTATTTCCTCATAATTGATATTTTCATAATTCCATCTTGGCATATTTTTCTCCTTAAAATGTGCCAATTATACACCTTTTCTCTTTAAAGCAAAAAAAACAAAAAATTAAATAAATAATTTTAGCTATTTAATATTTTTTATTAAGTTTTTGGCTATCTCTTTGTAATGCTTTTTTATCTCTTCATTTCCTAAAGCTACCGGCACTTTTCCCCTGTCGCAAAGCTCTCTTATTTCAATGCTTAAAGGTATTCTTCCAAGAATCGGCACTTTATACTTTTTACTTAAATATTTGGCTCCTCCCTCTCCAAAAATATAATATTTTCTCTTTGTATCGGGAGCGATAAAATAGCTCATATTCTCTATTATTCCGCCTATTGGAACTTTAGTCTCTTTAAACATCATTATAGCTCTGCTGACATCATCGGATGATATGGTTTGAGGAGTCGTTACAAGAACGCTTGCGCTAATTGGAAGCTCTTGCGCCATTGTAAGCTGAACATCTCCCGTTCCGGGGGGCATATCTATTACCAAAAAATCAAGCTCTCCCCAATCGACATCTTCCAAAAACTGAATTAAAGCCGAAACCGCTACCGAACTTCTCCAAACCAAAGGAGTGTCCGAAGATGGAGTGGTAAGCCCTACGCTCATTATTTTGATTCCAAAATTTTCGCTTGGCTCTATTTTGTTTTTTTCATTCCATCTTAATTTCTCATTTTCCACATTTAACATACGGGGGATATTGGGGCCGTAAACATCGGCATCCAAGAGACCTACTCTATATCCCATTTGAGCCAAAGCAACACTTAAATTTACGCTTACTGTGCTTTTGCCAACTCCCCCTTTGCCGCTTGTTACGGCTATTACTTTTTTAGCATAAGGGGCTCTATTGTTTGGATTGAAAGTTGTTCCATAGTTTATCGATTTTTTCTTATGTTGGGTTTTTGTGTCTATTTTTATATTTTTAAAATCTTTTGAGAAAATTTTTTCTATATCGCTTCTTATTTTATCAAAAGCATCTTTGTTTAGGATATTTAATACTATTTTTAAAGTATCTCTCTCTATTTCTATGGAGTCTATCGTTTTTAACTCCACTATATTTTTGTCAAGTTTTGGATATTTAATATTTTTTAATTTATTTAAAACTTCTTCTCTATTCATAAGGATTCCCCGCCATTTCTCTTTGCAAAAGAGCTTTTGTAGAGTTTGCTTTTCTTATCCAAGTTGATACTATTTGAGATGCGTTTGGGTAGTTTGCCAAAAAGCCTTTAAAAATCTCTATATTTGAGTCTATCAATTTTATAAACTCCATTAAAATCTCTCTTTTCTTTCCCATTTTCTCAGCTTCTATGAAGAGATCTTGCAAAATCATCATTCTCTTTTTGTAAGGAAGCTCTACTCCTATCTTCTCTCCTATCGATATTATATCTTTGTGGGTTAGATAAAATCCGCTAAAAAAGGTGCTAAGAAGTTGTTTTTGAACGGGAGAAATCTGTTTTTTCTTTTTTTTCATGCTTTTCCTTTTTTCAATTTTTCAAGATGAATTTGAGCCGCTTTAGATACGTCTAAATCGCTATCTTTTGAAAGCTCTTTTAAAATCTCCTCTGTTGCTGATGGATTTTCCGCAACTCTTAACCTTACCATTTTATCGGAATCTTTTGCTAAAATAGCCAAATATTTTATCGGGGTTGAGGGATTTCCTGAAAGCCCATCTCTTACTATCTTCTCATCTTCCATAAATTTCTCAAGAGCCTCTTTTGGGGTGTTTGGATTTGTGGCGCAAAGAGCCCTTACCAAATTTATTTTATCATCTGAAAGTTCTTTTAATACCTCTTTTGGAGTGTGAGGATTTTTTGCAACCGCCCATCTTGCGCTCATATCTTTAGCTTTCGATAGCCTTGTTAGAAGCTTTACCATTATTTCGTTTTTCTCTTTTTCTCTGTCG
>JALVCR010000010.1 GCA_027009865.1 Campylobacterales bacterium | reverse complement strand
ACGGCGTTTTGTTTAAATATAGCTCAAAAAGTTTTAGACCAAAACAAAGGAGTTGCCATCTTCTCTTTGGAGATGCCAGCAGAGCAGCTTGTTTTAAGAATGCTAAGCGCAAAAACATCTATTCCTTTGCAAAAACTAAAAGTTGGCGATATGAGCGACAGTGAGTGGAGCAGACTCTCTGCTGCGGCCGATACTTTGGGAAGACAGAAGCTTTTTGTGGATGATGACGGGCTTGTAAATATTCATCAGGTAAGATCTAAATTAAGAAAACTTAAAGCTAGAAATCCCGAAATATCTTTGGCAATTATCGATTATTTGCAGCTTATGAGCTCATCTTCCCACAAAGACAGACATCTTGAAGTAAGCGAAATAAGCAGGGGCTTAAAACTTCTTGCAAGAGAGATGCAAATTCCAATAATCGCTCTATCTCAGCTTAACAGAAGTTTAGAGAGCAGAAATGATAAAAGACCTATGCTAAGCGATCTTAGAGAATCTGGTGCTATAGAGCAGGATGCCGATTTGATTTTATTTGTCTATAGAGATGATGTTTATAAAATAAGAGAAGAGAAAGAGAAAGAGAAAAAAGCAAAAGCCGAAGGAAAAGAGTATAAGAGCACTTTTCAGGAGAAACCGGAAGAGGAAGCTGAAATAATTATCGGAAAGAACAGAAACGGTCCAATAGGCGTGGCAAATTTGATTTTTCAAAAGCATTTTACGAGATTTGTCGATAAGAGTATAGAGATTGTTTATGAAGAAGCTGATGTTGATGCAAAAGAGTCTAAGATAGAGATTCCAAATCTTTAATGCAAATCTCCCTTCCTCTTTTTAAAAACAAAAAAGAGATTTTTCTCTTTTTGCTCTTAGTTTTTGGAATTTTTTTTATAAATCTCTATTTTGAGTATAAAGATTATAAGAGTTTTATCTCCAAAAGAGTTTATGAAACTGACGTTTATGTATTAAATCAATATAAAAAAAAGAAAAAAAATAGAGATTATTTTGTTTTAAAATTAAAAGCAAAAGAGGGGTTTGTTTTTTATACCACAAGCTATGAGGATTTGAAAGATTTAAAGGATAGAAAACTTAGAGTTAAAATATTTACTAAAAATATCTCTTTTTTTGATTTTTTGAAAGGGTTTTACGCCGCAGTTTTCGATATGAGGCTCTATCCGAAAGAGAAAAGTTTAAAAACAATTTTAAAAGATTTTATCTCCTCTTCTCATAATGATAAAGATTTAAAAGAGCTTTTCAATGCTTTATTTTTAGCCTCTTTAATTTCAAATGATTTAAGAGAAAAGATTCAGTTTTTGGGAATATCCCATCTAATCGCTATAAGCGGATTTCATCTTGGGGTTTTGTTTTTTATTCTCTATTTTGTTTTAAAATATCCTTACAAATTTTTTCAAACAAAATTTTTTCCATATAGGAATGAAACGCTTGATTTGACAATTTTTATAATTTTTATTCTCTTTTTATATCTTAAGATGATAAATTTTGCTCCCTCGCTTCTTAGAGCCTTTGTTATGCTCTCTTTTGGATTTTTTTTGTATGTGAGGGCTATAGAGATTTTATCTTTTGAAACTCTCCTTTATTCAGTTTTGATTATTCTCTCTTTGTTTCCAAAACTTATTTTTTCCATAGGTTTTTGGTTTTCTGTAGCGGGAGTGTTTTATATATATCTTTTTTTAAAATATTTTAAACATTTAAAAAAGTGGCAGATATTTGTTTTGCTAAATTTTTGGGTATTTTTTGCAATGATGCCGATAGTTCATTTTTTCTTTCCGACATTTTCATTTGTGCAGTTTCTATCTCCTATAATCTCTATGCTTTTTGTTATTTTTTATCCTTTGGAGATATTTTTGCATCTGATTTTAAAAGGAGATCTTTTAGATTCCCATCTAAAGGCTCTTTTATCTTTAAAGGGAGAGGTTTTTTACTGGAAAAGCTCTTTTAGTTTTTTAATTTTCTATATTTTGCTCTCTTTTTTCTCCGTTTTTAATAAAATTATCTTCTATATTCTTATCCTCTTGCTTGCTATCTTTTTGATTGAGAATATAGCACAGTTTCAATCCGTATAAAAATATTATCCACGATAAATATATCCATATCAAAAAGAACATTATTGCGCTAAAAGAGCCGTATATCGTAAGATAGGTTTTGTTATAAAATACATAATAGATAAAAAGATTTTTAGACAGATACCAGATTGATGAGAAAATTAAAGAGGAGATTAAAGCATTTTTTGTCTTTATCTCCACATTTGCCGATATCATATAGGCTACGAAAAACAAAAACCATATAATTAAAAAAGGAAAAAAGGATAAAAAATCTATCCAGCTTGTATATTGAGAGCTGTTTAGCATCTTTTGAACATAAGATGAGATATAAAAAGAGATTCCTAAAGCCAGCGGAGCCATTGTTACAAGAGTCCAGTAAACGGAAATTGAGTGCCAAAAGCCTCTTGGTTTTGTATGAAAGATTTTGCTTACTACATATTCGTAATCGTCAAAAAACATAATTGAGACATAAATTACGAATATGAAACCTATAATTCCCATACTAAGTGTATTTTGCATAAATTTGTCTATATAATTTGCTATCATATCCTGATGAGAGGGAATAAGGGCTGAGAAGATAAAATTTTTTATTTTGTCGTAATATTCCTCAAAACTTGGAAGATGAGTAAAAATTGTCAAAGATATAAGCAAAACCGGAATCAAAGCCAATATGGTATGAAAGCTAAGAGATGATGCGTAATGGAGCAGATCATGATCTTTGAAAAAAGATATGATTTGCCCTTTTGAAATTTTAAATTTTTTCACTCCAATCCCATTTTTCCCGGATTTAAAATATTGTTAGGATCAAAAGCCTCCTTAATTCTTTTAAACAATTTCATCTCCTCAGGAGTGAAGGCCATCTTCATAAAAGGGGCTTTGCTAAGTCCTATTCCATGCTCTCCGCTTAAAGTTCCCCCTATCTCTATTGTGATTTTGAAAATCTCCTCTATCGCCTCATATCCTCTTTTTATCTCATCTTCATCTAAAGCGTCAACCATTACGTTAGTGTGAACGTTTCCATCTCCCGTATGACCGAAACAGGGAATTTTAACTCTGTATTTTTTGGAAATTCTATCTACCTCTTTTAGATACTTTGGAAGTTTGCTTCTTGGAACGGTTATATCTTCGTTTATCTTTTTGCTTCCATAGATTGTGATACTTTGGCTTGCGTTTCTTCTTGCAAACCAGATATCGGCCGCCTCTTTCTCATCTTTTGCCACTCTAAACTCAACACAGCCGTTTTGTTTGAAAAATTTCTCAAGCAAAGAGAGCTGATAATCTATCTCCTCTTCCACGTTTCCATCTATATCGCTTATTAAAATAGCCCCGGCTTCCACAGGCAAGCCTTTATGAAATTTTTCCTCTACCGCTCTTATTGTCAGGTTGTCCAAAAACTCCATAGCCACGGGATTTGCTCCCCCGGCTAACGACTTATAAACCGCTCTCATTGCGTCATCTACGCTTTTAAAAACTCCCATTGCCGTTTTACTAAGGCGTGGTTTTGATAGAAGTTTTAGGGTTATCTCGGTAATAACGGCTAAAGTTCCCTCGCTTCCAACCAAAATTCCGGCCAGATTGTATCCGGCTACATCTTTTATGGTCTTTTTGCCAGCTCTTATTATATCTCCGTTTGGAAGAACGGCTCTTAGAGCCATTACATAATCTTTTGTTATTCCATATTTTGCCGCTCTCATTCCTCCCGCATTTTCGCTTACATTTCCCCCTATTGTGGAATACTCCTGACTTGCGGGATCTGGAGGATAGAATAATCCTACTTTTTCCACTTCTCTTTGAAGCTCTTTGTTTATAACTCCCGGCTGAACCACTGCAACCATGTTTTCCATATCTATCTCTAAGATTTTATTCATATGTTTCTCAAGAGATAAAACTATTCCCCCTTTAGCAGGCAGAGCTCCTCCGGTAAATCCGCTTCCAGCTCCTCTTGGAGTGATAACTATTCTATTTTCATTACAATATTTTAAAATTTCGCTGACATCTTTTTCATCTTTTGGAAAAACTACTAAATCCGGTTCATATCTGTTTCTTGTAGCGTCATAAGAGTAGGCTATCAAGTGGGCTTTATCATCTTTTACGTTCTCTTCGCCTATTAATTTTTTTAGATTTTTTATATGCTTTTTATCAATCATTTTTTAATTCCTAAAAGTTTTTTATAGTAGCTGTCATAATTTTTTATAGAATCGGAGAAATTAAAAAGCCCCGATTCTATCTTTCCTATTCTTGAATAAAATGGAAGAGTGGCATTTGCTTCTTTTACCGTAAAATTCTCCTCTTTTATAATCTTAAAGCTGTTGCAATCTACAAAATATCCCTTTTTATCTATAGCAAAAAATAAGAGCATAGAGGTATTTTGTTTGCAAACTTTTTGAAAATCCTCTTTTTTGGGAGCTGGGTTATACTCTTTTGATAAAAATGCGGCCAAGATATCTGGATGAATCCATGATATTTCTGGAAAATCGGATAAAACAGAGAGATATGTATCCTCATTTGGAGCTATCACAAAAGCTCTATTGTAAAGATAATTTAATATTACCATATCTCCTTTTTGGGGCATTACTCTAAGAGGAGGGAGAGCCGATTGCTCTAACATATCAAACATTATAAACTTTATTCTCATTTTATCTTTTTCTTTTTTCTCTACCACTGCTCCCGCTATTATGGTGGAGTGCTTACTATCAAATTTTTTAATGACAACTCCGCTTGATCCTATTGGAACATAAGGGCTGTTTTTAACCCATGCTCCTTTTTTATCAACTTCTATAATCGGCGTTTTAACAAGTTTAAAAGCGTTTGCAAAGAGTGAAGAGGCTATAAATAGGGCTATAAACAGGGATAATATTCTCATCTATTTCCTTTTTTAGAGTTTTTAGGATTATATACAAATTGAAGTTAAAAAATCCTTGAGAAAGTTTTTAGAAATCAAAGTAAAATATAATTTACTTTTATTCTATGATTACTTATAAAAATTATAGGTATTTTAAGAGGGAATTGAATAAAATATTTTGAGAAACACATTGGAGTATTTTGATATGAGAAAAATTATTTATATAATGTTTTTAATAGTTCTTTATGCTAATGCAGCATATTTAAAAGAAGATAAATGGCGAAGAGATGAAACCCTTCTTGGTTTTTTGCAAAAGCATAATATTCCTTTGTCTCTTTATTACAATCTTGATAAAGAAGATAAAGAGCTTGTATCCGAGATTAGAGCCGGCAGCAAAATAGAGATTTTAAAAGATGAATATACAAATGAGATTGAGCAGATATTAATTCCAGTTACTGATGAACTTCAGATTCATATTTTCAAAGATAAAGATAAAAAATTTGCTTTCAGACTCATCCCAATAAAATATAAAACAAAAAAAGAAAAATTAAGAATAGAGATTTCAAAATCTCCTTATCAGGATATAGTCGATAAGACCAAAAATGCAGCTCTTGCCAAAGAGTTTTTAGACGCTTTCAGGGGAAGAGTTGACTTTAAGAAATTAAAAAAGGGAGATGAGCTTGTTTTAATTTATGAACAAAAATACAGGCTTGGAAGGAGATTTTCTCTGCCTATAGTGAAAGCTGCCATGGTAAAAAGAGGGGAGAGGGAGTATTACTCTTTTTTAGGGTTTGATGGCAAATATTACGATGAGAGAGGAAATTCTCAAAGAAATAGCTCTTTTATAGTTCCTTGTAGATATAAAAGAATATCTTCGAGATTTACAAAAAAGAGATGGCATCCTATTTTACACAGATACAGAGCTCACTTGGGTATAGATTATGCTGCTGCCTGGGGCACTCCGGTTAAAGCCGCGTATGATGGAAAGGTGATTTTTAGAGGCAGAAAAGGGGGATATGGAAATGTAATAGAGATAGTTCATAAAGGAGGATATAAAACGCTTTATGCCCATTTATCAAAAT
>JALVCR010000009.1 GCA_027009865.1 Campylobacterales bacterium | reverse complement strand
TTGAACAAACTCTCTATAAGTAATTCCTTGACCCTCAGAATCACAAAATGTATTCATAAAAGTTCTTAATTTGTCAATCATATACACTACATCAGGATCCCTGACATCTTTATTGTAATTATCTGCAGCAGAACCGACCATTTTTGGAAAACCATGTCTATCCCAATATTCCAATAAAATTGCCCATGCTACAGGAGTGCATCCCGCCAAACAGTAACCATTACTCCAATTTCTCCTCTCCTGGTAAAAATCTCTCAATTCTTTTGGTTCTATATATCTCTTATCTTTGAAAGATATCTTCTTAAAATTTAAAGACTTTTTATATTTTAGTGAAGCATTAGCATCCAAAAATATCTCTTTTAGTTTTCTATTTTTTATCTGTAAATCTCTTTTTTTACTCTTTTTTATTTTTAAAACATATCTTACATTTTTGCACTCATTAATAGGAGAATAGATAAACCAATTCCCTACTTTTTTAAAATCTTCCATATCCAAACCGCTTGATGAATCACCTTTTACTTTAAAGGCAATAGCATAACAATCAGGCAAAGATATTAGATATTTAACATCTTCTATTTTTATATTCTCTTTTTCAAATTTCTTTTTAAAATTATTATAAATATCCTCCAGCCTTTCACTCATTGAATACCCCTCTTCAGAAGCAAAAGGAATTAAAGGGATATGTGATTTTGCACTTATAAAAAGATTTCCATGTTTTTTAAAAGATATTTCATAACCAATTAAATCACCGCTAAGAGAGTAAAAAGGAGTCAATTTTGAGATATTTATATTTTTCCATTTTTTAAAGAAACTATCTTCTGCAATCATTTTATAATTTTTTGCTATCTTGAAAGCCTCATTTTTAGTAATAAACTCCCCGCCTTTCAAAAATCCCATAAAAAATATAAAAAACATCAATAAAAATCCAAAAAACCTGCCCCTTCTCATCTTAAATCCTTTTTAAAAAGATATATAATTTTATATATCATAAATTTAATATATTTTTATTTGCTTTTAAAAAATAGATTTTATTTTTAAATAAGATAGAATATATAAATGAAGAAAATTACTTTTTAAAATTTAGATCGAGGAGATTCCTCGATTTTTTAAAGTGGAAAGTTAAAATTTAGCGTGAATAGTATATGTCTTTTTCTCTCTTATTCTAACTCTTTTAAATACTCTTTTTATATTGTGATCTCTTACCACTACATCATAAACTCCGGCCGGCAAATCTATAACCACTTCTCCATTTTCTCTTGAAGTAAAATCAAAATAAACTCTTTTATTTGAACCAGGTTTATAGATACTAACATTAGTATAAAGAGGATTTAAACCCCTTTTGGAAATTACTCTAAGTTTTCCCTCCCTAAACAAAACATCAAGCTCTTTTACACTATTTCTATTTATAGAAATATTTTTAAATTTTTTAATCGTCTTAGAAACAGAACCTCTGTGAATTATTCTAACATCATAATTTCCGGCAGCCAGTTTTATCAAAGCCTCTCCACTATTTGGATCTGTAAATCCGCTCTTTATCTTTTTAGAAAATCTTGGTAAAAATATTTCATATTTTGCAGGAATAGGAGTATTATTTTTTAAAGTTACTATTTTTAATTTGCCCTCTTCAAAATCTATGGATTTTAAAATCTCTTTTTTACCATCTATTTTTATATTTTTCAAAACTATATGCTGTTTTGGAGTGAGACTATAATCTTCTACTACTATGTAATAATTGCCAAAAGGAAGTCTTGCTACAACAGGATTGTTTCTATAAGTGTTATCATCCACTACTTTTTCATGAGTTTTTGTATCATAAATTTTCACATATGCTGTGCTCGTAGGAGTAGAATTTTTCAAAACAGCAACTTTCAATGTTCCGCTTGCAAACGTGCTCTTTGCAACCGTTCTCTTACCCCCTTTTACCTCTAAAGAATATATCTTCTCTTCAAGAGGAGGAACTACTTTTTTATCTATAATCACTACAGTATATTTTCCTATGGGAAGTTTGAAGGTAGCAGGATTTTTATGAAAAGTATCTCCATTTGCAACTACTTTGTTTGTTTTTTCATCTATGATTGATATCCACCCGATAGTGGGCTTGCCATCTTTTAAGACATATACATCTAAATATCCCGTTAAACTTGAGGGCAAAGAGGAAGGTTTTCTATAAAACTCTTTAGATTCTATACTTGGTTTTTTTGAAGAAAGAATAGGAGCTGCTATAATTTTAGGAGTTTTTATTTTTGATGAAATCTTAGGAGGTTTTATAGAGACATTCTCTTTTATATTTGGTTTTTTGTCTATATCAATCTCATTTTCAACTAAACGGGGAGATTTTTCTATTAAAGGTTTTTTGACAATATTTTTTCTTAAAGCTATTTTAGGAGTTTTTATTTTTAAATTTTCAGTTTTTTCCTTTATAGATCCTGCATTTTTTACTTCTTTGGGTTTTAGAATATTATCATTTATAGAAGAAATTTTAGGCCTTTTTGTTTGAAATTCATTTTTATTTGATAATATATCGGTATTTACATTTTTTATAGATGGCTTATTAATTGATATACTTTTGTTTACAACTTTCGGGGTTTTAAAATAAACTGTTGTTTCAAAAGCTTTTGAAACTTTCTCTATTTTTTCAACAGAAGGTTTTTTAATTTCATCATTTGATACAATTTGCTTTAAATCACTTTTTTTTGCTATATCTTCTATATTCTTCTTTTCAAAATTTTCAGGCAAGATCTCTTTTGATATTTCAGGCTTTCTTATATCAGCTCTTTGCTCTTTCAAATCCTCTTTTAAAACAGATTTTATCTTGCTTTCATCATCTATATTTTTTAAATCAAAAAAATGATTATCCAAATCTTTAGGTTTTAAAGAGGTTTTTGGAATCTCTTTTTTTAAAGAAGTTTTTATCTCATCTTCTTTTAACTCTTTTAAATTAAGAGTTAAAGATTTTGGTTCTTTTTCTACTGCAACAATTTTTTCTTCTTTTTTTAAATTTAAAGGAGTTTTTTTACCAAACTCTTTAAAACTCTCCTCTTTTTCTATCTCTTCTTTTAATTTCTCATCAAACTCTCTTTTTTGCATAGTATCATCATAAGAGAGCTCGATTTTATTCTCTTTATCTGGAACTATTGAAGTTTTATTTTCATCATTTTCAACTAAACTAACTCCGGTAGCTTTTTTAAAAGCCTCCTTGTCTTTAGCGGAAATTACCTCTTCTACTATTTTTATATCATTTTGATTTACATGATTGTCCTCTTTATGGATTTTCTCTCTGCTATTATCGGAAACTAACGTATCTTTAGGAATATTAATTTCCATATCGGCTATAATTTCAAGTTTGGTAGCTTTTATCAAAAATTTTCCAAAGCTCTTTAAAACTATCTCATCTATATCTTTAAAATCAAACTCCCCGTCAAAATCTCTATCAACTCTCTTATCTTCCACTACTTCACCGTTTTTATAAGCTATAATCTCCAAAGAGGCATTTAAATCTTTTTTCGCAGCCGAGAGCTTTATATTCTCTCCACTTGATAGCTTAACTCTTATTTGATTTAAATTCTCATCTAACAGTATGCTAAACGGAGTCTTTATTGTCTCTATCTTTACGCTTTCATTTATATCCGAAGATATAGGCATAGACTGAGAAAAAGAAGCTGTCAAAAAAGCAAAAAGCAGCAAAAAAGAGAAAAAAATATTCCTATTCACTTATCTCCCCTATTTTCTAAATTCTATTTATTATAACATCAACCTCTTGAAAAAGACTTAACTATTGAATATCGCCTATTTGTCTATTCTCTTTATTTCTACAGAGTCTTGATTTATAATTAAAAGATTTGCAAATTCCCTTCTGTAAATACCGCTGTCTATACCTATTTTATCTCTGGTTATAAAAGGTTTACTAAAAGGAGTATGCCCAAAAACAACGGTATAATTTAACTTTTTATCAGAGTCTATAAATCTGCTCCTAATCCAATATATAACTCCCTCTTTTGTCTGTTTGTCTATATTTCCGCCTTCTGGATCTATTCCGGCATGAACAAAAAGATACTTATATTTCTTGTCCAAATAGTAAGGTTTTAAATCTTTTAAAAATTCTATAAAACTTGGCATAAAAAAACGGTTTCTTTTGCATATAAAATTTATAGCATCTACGCTTCTTTTAAAAAAATCAAATTCATAATAGGGAGTGTGATCCCCTTTTATATAGTAATCTTCAAAAAAAATCTCATGATTTCCTTTAAGAAAAGTAACTCTTCTTCCCCTTTTTAGAAGATATTTTTTAAGTTTTATCAAATCTCTCATAACAAAATATGAGCCGACATCCTCTAACTCTCTTCTAAAAATCCTCCCGCTCTCTCCCCTATCCATATAATCGCCTAAAAAGATAATATGCCTGTCATCTTCTATCTTTTTTTTAATAAAATATTCTATATTTTTATAAACCGAATATCTTCCGTGCAAATCAGGAATTACCAAATATTTGCCGTTTGTATTATCCTCTTTTATTCCCAAACTTTTAGTAAATTCAAAGGAGAAGATATTTCTCATCAAACCAACCATTTTCCACCATATTTAATATTATTCAAAAATTTTAACTTAGAGAATAATAATATTTTTTCCTTTGTATAATTCTTAATTGATTTAAAATTTTTTATTCAAAAATAAATAAATAATTTTAAGAAAATAAAAAATATTGTATTTATAAATCAATTTTTTATATTATCTCTTTTCTCTTTTTCCTTTTTAAATCTTTTACCAGAGAGCTGTTTTACAATCCTGTTATCCCCAATAGGCAGATTTTTAAATGCTTTCCATAAAAAAAGATAATACAAAGTAACTAAAGAGACAGTAACTATATAATCAAAAAAAGGAGAATCCAAATAGATAGTTATATTTGGATATCTATTTATTAAAATTACTAAAACTACATCTATCACAAGTAAGATAACGCTAATTCTAATCATTATCGGAAGACCAAAGAGTATGCTTCTTTCTATAAAATCCAAACCGTCATACTCTTTATTTGTATTAAAACAGATAATTATTCCTCCTATATTTATAATCAGAGCCATTATCAAAGTTGGAATATTAACGCCTCTTCCCGTTCCAACGGGCATAAGAGTTCCAAGACCGAAAGCTATCGTAAGAAGAGTCATATAAGCTATATAATATTTTAATTTCTCAACCTCATCCAATCTTCTTCTTTTTAAATCTATGGCAAGCTTTTTAGTAGTCCAAATATACATACTCTCTACTCTCCCGTTTTTATCTAATCATAATATCGTAAAAAAATTTTTTTCTTTTATTCCACTCCCAAAATATGCTTTACTATTTTATATCCCTGATTTAGAGCTATAGCTATCGAACCTCCGCTATCAAAGGCTATATCTCCGGTAATATAAAGACCTTTTATTTTCGTTTCATAATTATTTTCGTCAAATATCGGCCTGTTTTTCTCGTCAAGCTCTATTGAGCATTTTTTCAAAAAATCAACAGGCGTTGTCCCGCCTATGGCGTATATTACTCTATCGTAAATTTCACTCTCTTTGTTTTTAAAATTTACTTTAACTTTTCCGTCTTTATCTTCAATACTTTCTATATCGACTCCAAGTTTAGGTTTTACTTTGTTTTCTTTAAAAGCCTTTTTAATCAAAGATATATTATAAGGATTTGCCCTTGTAATTTTATCTCTTCTGTAATTTAGCGTAACATCATTTGCACTCCCAAGATCATAAGCATATTCAACTGCCGAATCCCCTCCTCCGACAACCAGTATCTTCTCGCCTTTAGAACATTTATCAAGATTAAAATTTACAACTTTTCTCAAAGAAGGCGGAATCTTATATGAAGGCTTATTTGGCTTTCCCATTCTGCCGATAGCCACAATTACATTTTTGCCCAAAAAAGGCTCATTTTCACAAGCGCTCCAGACTTTAAAAATATCCCCCTCTTTCTTTACTTCCAAAACTTCGCAGTTAAATCTTGAATCTATTTTATGCTCTTTTAAAAGTCTGTCAAAATAATCAAGCGTGCTCT
>JALVCR010000008.1 GCA_027009865.1 Campylobacterales bacterium | reverse complement strand
TCCTGAAATTAAAAGCTCTTTTGTAGTTTTATTTTTGTGAACTCCCACTCTTGCAAAGATAGTGGCGTAAATATTATATATAAATCCCAAAGTTCCTATCATTATCAAAGCTACGCCGATAACAAATAAAATACCTCCCGCAATTTTAAACTGGCTTACATCTGCCGGAAGAGGCCAATAAAGAGTATAAAGAGGAGCGTAATGCCAAATGAAAGCGGCAAGCCATGCCAACGCTGTTCCAACAGTAATGCAAATCCAGACAAAATTTGCAAGTTTAATGCTGTATAGAGGCTTTTTTGTAAGATAGGGAACCAAAAACATAAAAGCCGCAAACACAAGCTGATAAGTTGAGCCAAAAATCCCGACTATCGGATGCACCGTCATAATAGAAAAAAAGTGATCAGGTTTTGAAAACATCTCTGGAAGTGGATTTGAAGGACCAACTTCCACCATTCTCATTATCATTCCTTCAACCGCCACAAGCCCAAAAAATATAAAACTCATAACTACCGCTCTTAAAGTAACTTTCTGCAAAGCGCTTAAAGAGTCGGCATTAAAATTAGTTCCGTTTATTAACTGATCAAAAAAAGATTTTTTACTACCTTCCATAATTACCCCTCCTTATTTACTTGCAACTTTTTTATTGCACTCTACAATAAAAGCATCTTTTACAAACATCTTATCTTCTCCGCTCTCTTTATCATACTCGTTTGGCCCGGAATACTCAGTAGATGTAAGATCAAATCTTCCGCATTCGTTAAATGTCCATAAAATATCGTTTTTATGTTTGGGAACAACCTGCATTTGAAGAACCATTGTCCCATCTTTCCTAAAAAGGCCAAAACCGTAAGTTAAATCTTCACTCTTTACATTAAATCTTACCTTCTCTCCCTCTTTTGCAACCATCTTCTCTTTTGGGAAATACCATTTATGTTTTTTTATGGTAATGTTATACTCATGATCAGCTTTGATATCATGTCTCATAATATCTTCCGCAACCCACGGTATGGTATTGTATGTAAAGATATGATGCCCGACTCCAGCCGCTACCAAAAAGCCTATATAACCGTAAAAAGGTATCCTAACAACAGATGGAACCTTCTCTTTTCTTGTAATATTGTAGGCAAACCACGCTATAAGCGATAAAATCATAACGGCATAAATCGTATATGCCATCCAATGGAACTTCAAAAGCTCCAAAGAGGTAGAAAACATAATTCCTCCTTACAGAAATTGAAAATTTATATTTAAAATAATAGAAAATAATGAAAAAAATATCTTGACTTAAGTCAAGATATTTTTTTTAAAATTCAAAAAAAAGGATATTTTCTGCTTCTTTTTTATACAAACAATTTCTAAAATGGATTAATTTTTATGCAGTTAAGTGTTTAATAAAACGGCTAAAATTTATAGGTTATTCCCATTTTCTGGGTAAAATCATACTTCTTAATATGATCTATTGGAATGGAATCGTAGTCGTATTTTGTAACAAAAAGTAGATTCAAACTTTTGGTCAATTTAACGCTAAATTCAAGAGAGCTTACACTCTCAAAATCGCTAAATTCATCAAGCCGGGGCTGATAGTAGGATATAAAAGACATCTTTACATTTTCATTAAAGTTTTTATTAAAACTTAGATAAAAATTCCCTCTAAAATATTCAAGAGTTCCATCGCCTCTCATCTTTTCGGCATCATAAAAAAATCCCACGCCAAAATATGCTCTCCCATTTTTTGAATCATAAAATTTATACCTATCCCCCGCTCCCAAAAGAGCTCTTAGACTTTGGTCTTTAAATTCGTCTCTTTGAAATTGGATAAAAATTTCACTGACATTTTTATTATTTATTCTTTGAAGATATCTAAGATGCAAGAATGATCTGTCTTTGCTCTTTTCTCCTTTGCTTGTAGCATATTCGTAAGAGGCAGTTGCAAAATATAAAGAATCCTTTTTATCTTTTTCTATTCTTGCAGAAATAGAAGATGAAAGCATATCGGTATTTCCCTTATCGGCCTGAAATGAAACTCCAACCTCCCCACTAACTCCTATCTTTTTGCCTATCTCTTTTGGCTCTATCGAAACAATAGCAAAAAGGTAAATAGAAGAGATAAACAGTAAAACTATTTTCTTCATTTAATCCTCTCAACTATCTCTTCTAAAGAGAGTCTCTGTTTTTTTGAAGGATTCTTTACCCTGTAACCGAAAGCTAAAATTAAAACAACTTCTATATTCTTTCCATCAACTTTTAGATATTTTTGAACTTCATCTTTATCAAATCCTTCTATCGGACAGCTGTCTATACCTATGAAAGCTGCCGCACTCATCATATTTGCCGCCGCTATATAGCACTGTTTAGCGCTCCAGCAAGAGATATTTTGATTTTTCAAAAAATTTTCATACCTTTTTATATAAGCCTTGGTGCTCTCTTCATCAAGTCCTCTTCTTTTGAACATTTTTAAAATATAGTCTCTATCTTTTAAAGCTTTGTTATCAGTTTTTATAATCACAAGATGACTGCAGGTTGTTATCTGATTTTGATTCCAGCATAAGGGTTTTAAATCCTCTTTTATTTTCTGATTTTCTATTACCAAAAATCTCCAAGGCTCCATTCCAAAAGAACTTGGGCTGAGTCTTGCAGCTTCTAAAATATATTTAAAATCATCTTCGCTGATTTTTCTATTTGTATCAAACAATTTGCAAGCATGCCTGAAATTCATCATATCCAAAAACTCTTTTTGCCCCATTTCTCCCCCCCCTTAAACTTTTAAAGCTTTATAGATGTTATCAGCTATATCGTTTTTATAAAAATCTATATCGTTTGGAAGCATACCTTCGCTTTTTAAAAAGGCCATTCCTCCAAGATATCCCATAAAAAGCCCAAAAGCGCTGAAAAAATCCTGATCTCTTAAATCCCCGTTTCTTACGCCCTCTTCAAAAAAAATCATAATCTCGGTTACAAAGGGGCTAACGCATATCATCCCTTCGCAGCCGTTTTGAAAAACCTCTCTGTTTGATAGAAAAATTCTTAAAAAATAGTCTATAAATTGAGGCTTTTTTTTAACAAATTCAAAATATATTCCCACAATCTCTTTTATTTTTTCATAAGTTGAAATATCTTTTAAATTTATCTCTCTTATCTTCTCTCCTAATACTTTTGAGACATACAAAATTATCTCTTTTGCTAAAGCGTCTTTTGAACTAAAATAGTTATAAATATTTCCCACACTCATATTAAGCTCTTTGGCAATATCGGGAATCGTGGTTTTATAAAACCCCTTTTTCCCAAAAAGCTTTAAAGCCGCTTCCATAATTTCGCGTTTTCTATCCTCTTTCAAAGCCGTTCCTATTGATTTACAATCGCGTCAAGCTCATAAAAATAGTTTGTAGCCTTTACAAAACCGTCCACGCTTCCGCAATCAAATCTTTTTCCCTCAAATTTGTAAGCTAACACCATGCCTTTTTTAGCCTGTCTTAATAGAGCGTCTGTAATTTGAAGCTCTCCGTTTTTGCCTACGGGAGTCTCTCTTATTGTCTGAAAGATATCGGGAGTTAAAATATATCTTCCAATAATTGCCAAATTGGAAGGAGCTTTTGAAGGATCGGGCTTTTCAACCATATCGGTTACCATCATAACCGAATCCTCTATCTCGTTTCCGGCAACCACGCCGTATTTATAAGTCTCCTCTTTTGGAACCTCCATTACAGCCACTATGCAGCATTTATATTTTTCATAAATCTTTATCATCTGACTTAAAACGCCGTCTCCGTCAAGATTTACACACAAATCATCGGCCAAAACTACTGCAAAGGGATTATCTCCGATTAAAACCTCTCCTTTTAAAATAGCATCCCCCAAACCTTTCATCTCTTTTTGTCTGGTATAGGTAAAGGTGCATTTGTTTATAATCTTTCTTATATCATCCAAAAGATGCTCTTTGGAAGAGCCTTTTATCTGATGTTCAAGCTCATAGCTTATATCGAAATGATCCTCTATGGCTCTCTTTCCTCTTCCCGTTATAATTGCCATAGTATCTATCCCGGCCTCCATAGCCTCTTCCACTCCATATTGAATCAGAGGCTTTGTTAAGATTGGAAGCATCTCTTTTGGCATCGCTTTAGTAGCGGGCAAAAATCTCGTGCCGTATCCGGCGGCTGGAAAAAGACATTTTGTTATGCTACTTTTTTTCATCTTCTCTTAATCCTTTCAACCACATAATTTGATATCCCGACAAACTTATTTCATCGCTTTTTATCTTTTTGTGCGTTATCAAATCCAAAAGCGGAAATTTCATAAGTTTGGGAATTTTTAATTTTACAATATCATTGCTAAAATTATGTAAAGCTAAGATATCGTTTTTGCACTCTTTGCATTTTCTGTAAACTGCAAAAACTCTTCTATCCAGACTCAAAAACTCAAATTCGCCGAAAGGATTAAAAGCTTTTTCTGTAATTCTGATAGATAAAAGCTTTTTGTAGCGTCTAAAAATGGTAAATCTGATATTTCCTTCATCATTTAGCTCTTCGTTTAAAACGTCCAGATTAAACTTTTCTCTGTTAATAGCTCTCTTTATTCCGGTATGTCTGACTCCTTCATGATAGCTTGAAGAGCCTACAAGAGAGTGAAAATAAACTCCTCCAACTCCCGGCATAGCAAGGGCTGAAGCTTGAGTTATCATCATCTTTTTGGCTCTGATATCATCATCTTCCAAAGGATCGCTTACTATATCTATATAGCTTGCGTTTAGCTCATAAGGAGACTCTCTGCCTTCATTATCGCTTCTGTAAGAGACAAGTCCCCCATGTTTTTTAGTCTCTTCAATGATAAACTCTACCTGCTCTTTTGTTAAAATATCGCTAACCGGCCTTAAACCGCATCCGTCATGACTTGCAGTAAAATTAAAAAAGCACACTTTATCGCTTGGAAGAGTCAAAGTTTTCGCCCAATCGGTTAAAATTGTAGTATCAGATTTTAAAACGCTGTAAGCTAAAAGCGGAGGAAGAGCGAAATTATAAACCATCTGAGCTTCATCATCCCCGCTTCCAAAATAGGAAATATTCTCTTCATGCGGAACGTTTGTCTCAGTAATAATAACCACATAAGGAGCGACTTTGTGCAAAACCTCTCTCATTAGCTGAATCAGTTCGTGAGTTTGGGGAAGATGCACGCAGGAAGTTCCTATCTCCTTCCAAATGAAAGCTATCGCATCAAGCCTTATTAATCTTGCCCCTTTTTCCACATAACAGAACAAAACCTCCAAAATGGCAAGCAAAACTTTGTAGTTTGAATAGTTTAAATCTACCTGATCTTTGCTAAAAGTTGTCCAGATATATCTGATTTTGCCGCTGTAATCTCTATATCCGTGCAAAACGGGAGTGGTTCTTGGTCGGACAACTTTTGACAAATCTTCGGTTGGATCCACTTCTACAAAAAAATTTTCATATTTTGGATCATCTTTTAAAAAGTTTTGAAACCAATCGGAGTATTGGGACATATGGTTTATAACCGCGTCAAACATCAGCCTGTATTCGCTTGCAAGCTCCTTTATATGTTCCCAGTTTCCCATCATCGGAGAGACTTTGCAGTAATCTATAACTGAAAATCCATCATCTGATGAGTATGGATAAAAAGGGAGAATATGAACGGTATTTATAACGTCTTTAACTCTTTGATCCAAAAAATATTTCAAGCTCTCCAAAGGCTCTTCATTAGGTCTTCTTACTTGATCTCCGTAAGTTATCAAAATGATATCTTTTTCGCTCATTTTGTAGTAGTGGGGTTTAATCCTTTTTTTATATTTCTCTATTAAATCGTTTATCCCTTTTAACGCCTTTTTTGCATCCTCTTTATCATAAATAAAATTTAATCTCTCCTCTATGCTCTTTTTTACATATCCGCTTTTTTTCATCTTTATTCCTCGTTGTCAAGCTCCACAGCTTCTATAAATTCTCTTGAAATCTCCGGCATTACCGCCCTTACGCTAATCCAAGCCGAAAGAGAAGGAACGCCCAAAGGATCTTCCCTAAATTTTTCAGCCGCCACTTTCAAAGCTTCGTTAAAAG
>JALVCR010000007.1 GCA_027009865.1 Campylobacterales bacterium | reverse complement strand
CAATAAAACAAAATCCTTTCTATTGCCGATAATCGATATAGCGTTAAAATATACCCAATTTTAAAAGGAGATGTGATGCAAAAAAGTGATATATTAATAATAGGCGGAGGGCCTGCTGCGATAGTGGCGGCAAATACGGCAAGAGATTACTACCCTAAAAAAAGCGTAACGGTTATTAAAAAGAGCGAAAAATCTCTCGTTCCGTGCGGGATTCCATACATATTTGGGCCTCTTTTACAATCTCCAAAAGACGATTTTATTCCTTGCGGAGAGAGAGCCAAAAAAATGGGAATTAATTTAATCATAGACGAGATAGTCAAAATAGATTTCGATAATAAAATAGCTTTCGGAAAAGAGGGAGAGGAGTATTCTTATGAAAAGTTGATTTTAGCCACAGGCTCAATACCAAACAAACCTAAAAATATAGAAAATTACGACGCAAAAGGAGTCTTTTACGTCCCAAAAGAGGCCGATTATATAGAAAAAATGTATGAAAAAATAAAAAAACTTCAAACAATAGCTGTAATAGGAACCGGATTTATAGGTGTGGAAATAGCCGGGGAGCTTGCAAAAAGCGGCAAAAAGATTCATTTAATAGGCCCAAGACTTCTAAAAAACGCTTTTGACGAAGAGTTTTCAGAGCAGATGGAATCCATTATGCTTTCTGAAAATATAACTTTCCACAAAAACAGACATGCAAAAAAAATAGTTCTAAACGAAGAAAATAAAGCCTCCAAAGTTTTATTGGAAAATGAAGAAGAGGTAGAATGCGAAGCTGTAATTATGGCAACTGGATACAGACCCAATACAAAAATGGCTATAGATTCCGGAATCTCAAAAAGACAGTTTGATACAATTTATGTAGATGAGTATATGAGAACTACAAAAAAAGATGTTTTTGCGATAGGAGACTGCGCTGAAAAGAGACACTTTATCACAAGAAGAACAATACCGATAATGTTAGCCTCTACCGCTACCGCAGAAGCAAGAGTGGCCGTAGCCAACCTTTACAATATAAATATGGTAAAATCATTCTCGGGAACGATAGGAATCTTCTCAACCGTAGTTGGAGATACCTGTTTTGCATCGGCCGGAATTACGGAAGAGAACGCAAAATGCGAAAAAATTCCGGTTGTATCAAGCACAATTATAAGCGATGACAAACACCCTTCAAAACTTCCAAATAATCACAAGCAAACTGTAAAGTTGATAGCTTTAAAAAGCTCTCTTCAAATAATAGGAGCTCAGGTGATAGGAGGAATAGATACGGGAGAGATGATAAATATTTTGGGAGTCATTATAGAAAAGAGAATGAATGTATTTGATCTTTTAAATCTTCAAGTAGCAACCCATCCTCTTTTAACATCGGCTCCGACTGCCTATCCTATCGTTCAGGCAGCGCAAAATATAGCAAAACTTAGAATAGGAAAAGAGTAATGAAAATAAAAATAGTTGCGACATTAGGGCCATCTACAAACAGCAAAGAGAAAATAGAAGAGCTTATAGATATAGGCGTAAACGTATTTAGACTAAATTTCTCTTACGGAACATATAAAGAGCATAAAGATACAATAGAAACTATTAAAAATATAGCAAATAAAAAAGGAAAAATAGTCGGAATTTTACAAGATATATGCGGACCTAAAATAAGAATAAAGGGCATGAAAGAGCCAAAAGAGGTAAAAAAGGGAGATATTTTAAAAATGGCAAAAACTCCCTCAAATGAAGCTTTCTCTTTAACTTATCCAAAAATTATAGATGATTTAAAAGAGGGAGATGAGATATTTTTTGCGGATGGAACGGTTCAAACAAGAGTAATTAAAAAATCTCAAAACGAAGTTGTTTTGGAGGTTTTAACTCCCGGAAGAGTGATGGAGGGGAAAGGAATAAATTTCCCAAACGCAAATATCGCTCTTCATGCTC
Source organism: Campylobacterales bacterium (assembly GCA_027009865.1). Lineage (GTDB taxonomy): Bacteria > Campylobacterota > Campylobacteria > Campylobacterales > JAADDG01 > JAADDG01. The sequence goes on along the minus strand of JALVCR010000007.1, from coordinate 4,142 downwards.
TTACAAAAAAAGATATTGAAGATATAAAATTTGGAGCCAAAGAGGGAGTCGATTTTGTTGCCATCTCTTTTGTAAGCAGCAAAAACGATATTTTAGAAGCTAAAAAGATTTTAAAAGAAAACGGCTCAGACGCTTGGGTGGTAGCAAAAATAGAGAGAAAAAGCGCTCTTTTAAATATCGACGAGATAATAGAAGCAAGCGATGCGGTCATGGTGGCAAGAGGCGATTTGGGAGCGGAAGCGGGACTTTCTAAAGTTCCGATTTTACAAAAAGAGATAATAAAAAAGTGCAATGAAAAAGCAAAACCGGTTATAACCGCAACTCAAATGCTAACTTCCATGATAAATTCCCCTTTTCCGACAAGAGCGGAAGTATCAGACGTTACAAACGCCGTATTTGACGGAACGGATGCGGTTATGCTCTCAGATGAGACAGCTATTGGCAAATATCCAAAAGAGGCTCTAAAAACTTTGGTTGATACAATAAAAGAGGCTCAAAACGCATATCATTATTATCAGTCATATCTTCCCTCTCAAAGAGAGGCTTTCCCCTATGCCGCAGCCGAGCTATCCACTATTTTAGAGTGCGATTTTATAAGCGCGCTCTCTCTTTCAGGATATACTCTTTTGCATCTTTGTAAATTTAGGCCAAAAAAGAAAATATATCTTATCACGCCAAATAGATCTCTTTTAAATAAAACCTCTCTTATATGGGGAGTGGAGAATGCTATTTTTATAGACCATTTTGAAACCGAAAAGGAGCTTGTGAATAAATTTTCTAAGAAAGCTAAACTAAAATCTATATGCTTTCTTTTAGTAACCGGATATTTGGGAGAGAAAATATCTCAAGGAAAAAGCGTAAGGCATATAAAAAGATAGTTTTGTTGCGTAAAAATTTTAAATTTTGTGGTAAAATCGAAGAAAAAAAGAAGGAGAAGAGATGGGAATAGTTCTTTTTATCCTGATGAACTTAGCCGTAATGGCTTCAATATATCTTACAATATTTTTAGTAGAGCTCTTTTTTGGAATAAGACTCGATCACAACACTACAAACGGGTTGTTGATTTTATCCGTTATAATCGGATTTAGCGGAGCGTTAATATCCCTTTTTCTATCCAAATGGATGGCAAAAATGCATATGGGAGTGGAAGTTATAGAAACTCCCTCAAATGAGACAGAAGCATGGCTTGTAGAGACGGTTCACAAGCTTGCAAAAGAGGCAAAAATAGGACTGCCTGAAGTTGGAATATTTGATGGTCCTCCAAACGCTTTTGCCACCGGCTGGAACAAAAACGACTCATTAGTAGCCGTTTCCACTTCTCTTTTTGATATGATGTCTCCCAAAGAGATAGAAGGGGTTTTAGCGCATGAAATATCCCATATAAAACATGGGGATATGGTTACTATGACGCTGCTTCAAGGAGTTTTGAACACTTTTGTCTTTTTCCTATCAAGATTTCTTGCAAATCTGTTTGCTCCAAAAGATGAAAACGGAGAAGTATCGCCAATAGCTTATATGGGAATAAGTTTTGCGCTTGAAATGGTGCTAACTATTTTTGCAACAATGCTTGCTATGTGGTTTAGCAGATACAGAGAGTATAAAGCGGATGCTGGAGCTGTTAAACTTGACGGTCCAAACGGAATATATTACGCTCTTGCAAAACTTGGAAATATTCCAAAAGAGCAGGTAGCCTTGCCAAGCGATATGAAAGCTTTTGGAATTGTAGGTTTTATGGATCTCTTTTCTTCTCACCCACCTATCGAAAAAAGACTTGAAAATATCAAAAAAGTGGCAATAGAAATGGGATACCAAATTTAAAATTTAGGGCCGATACTGTAAATGGCCCTAAATTATGAGTTATTATGAATTGTTTACAGTTTGATTCATTAAATTATTTAATCTGCTAAATGATTTCTTATATAAAAGCTCCGGATCTAAGTCTAATTGATTTGGCCATTCTATAGTATCAAAACTAACTCTAACTCTTTTAAATAAATCTTGATTTTTCAACTCTTTAAACTTTCCAATATTTAGATAAGGCTTTACATCAAATATTCTCTCTTCTCCATTTTCAAATTTTAAAAGTAATAAGTAATTCTCAAGGGCTTTTACATCTTTAACTGCTAAATACATAATTACATTCCTATTTTAAAGGATCTATTTTAAAAGGCAATTCACCATTTTGGGCTAACTTCCAATCAGCTAATAATTCCTCTTGTCTCAATTCTACCCAAGCTAACACAAGCCTTAATTTATTCTTTGGAAATTTACCTTCAATCAATTCAATTTTATTGATGTCTATTACTGCTCTATAATCTTGATAATAAACATGAATATGCGCCGGTTCATGTTCATTAGGAGCACAATACATTCTTACAATAATTCCATAAAACATTGATATAGTTGGCATTTAATTCCTGTTTTATTTTATTATAACATATTATATTTAGTTTTAATACCTACAAATCATGGCCCTAAATTCCCTGTTTTGTTTAAACTTTTTGGAAAATTTTTTAAATTTCTTTCTTCTTTTTAAAATCTCTTTTTTCAAAAAAGCTATTAAAAATTTAACCGCTTCTTTGCTCTCTTTGTTTAGATTTTCATTTTTTAAAATATCTTTTAACCTTTCTCTTTGAATCTCAAAATCTTGATGCTCTCCTAAAATAGTTTGCAAATCTTTCAAAGACTTTTCAAATTTTTTGTAGGAATTCTCCTCTAAAACACAATGGAAAAACTCTCCCAAATATCTAATTTTTTTTGCCTCTATTCTCAAAGTATGATATTTTTTCGAAGAAGAGCTTATTTTTATCTTCTTAGATCTTTTAACAAAATCATCTCTTAAAAAGAACAAAACCTCTTTTGCTTTTATAATAGCGGGAGAAGAAGCCTCTTTTGAAAAAAAGCTCTCATCTTTAGACTTTGAAAAACACTCAAGAAACTCCAATATCTCCTTTATAAACTCGCTTTCTAAAAAAGCTTTTAAACTTTTATGCTTTTCTCTTTTTTCTTTTAATAGTTTAAAATAAATAGGATTTAGGGAATCTTTTAATTTTTTGGGCAAAACTTCTCTGTATTTTTGAAGATTTTCCAAAAATACGTCAATATCTCTAATTTCATTTGTATATTTCATCAAAATTTTTAAACTCTCTTTTTGCCATTCCAAAAATTCCCTATTAAAAGCAAAATTCAAAGCTTCAAATATGCTTCTTAATTTCCTAAAAGAGACTCTAAACTGATGAAGTCTTTCGCTATCCATATCCCCGTTTAAAATTGCTTCTTTGTTTAATTTCGCACTATTTATAAGAGAAAAAACACTCACCTTAATTAAATCTTTTAAACTAACATAAGGAAAAGCGGAAATATTCAAAGAAGCTTTCAAAGAGGGAGAAAAATCTTTTAAAAAAGTTTCAAAATCAAACTCAAAAGAGGGAGGATAAAAGCTTTTAGAGAGAGCCTTGTTGCTAAACTCTCTAAAAGAGGTTATCTCTTTTATAACAAGAGGTTTAAAAATATCTGGCAAAACAAAAGAGGAGGCTTCATTTTCATCTTTAAACTCAACTTCCAAAATATTAAGCCCTCTTAAATTTTTCAAAAACTCATCCAGCTCAAAATTTAAGTTATTATATTTTACTTTATATCTGTTTTTATAAACAACTCTTCCCTCTTTGTTTAAAAGAGCTTTTAAAAACTCTTCTTTATCAACATCCTCTTCAAACTCCTCTCTAACAAGCCCCTCCCCTCTTTTTACAGTCTTTATGAACCTTTTTCCTACTTTTCTATATCTTACAACTTCGCCCTCCCTTGATGGCAGATAAAACTGCAAAATAGGGAAAACTCTGTAGGATAGTCTATTTTTATGCAAAAACTTTTTAATACTGCAAGGAAAAAGCAAAAATCTTTTCTCTATCTCTAAATTTTTCATACTTTAATTATAACCAATAAATCAAACTAAAAAACAAAAAATTTATTTTCTCTCACAAGGCTTCATCAACCTATAACCCCTTCTTGCCATCACCTTCAAAGGGCATTTATAAAACTGCTCTATGCCTTTTTTAATAAGCCATCCAAAAATTGAATATACTTTAAGACCAAAAGGAGCAACAACCAAAGCGCACCTTCCTCCCAAGGATATGGCAAGTCCT
>JALVCR010000006.1 GCA_027009865.1 Campylobacterales bacterium | reverse complement strand
TTGGCATGGAAACTTGGACTTAAATCCACATATTATCTAAGAAGCCAATCTCCAGAAGTCAATAACGACGTAATGGATAGAGAGATAGAGTGTTTAAGCTGTCAATGAGATGAAACTTCTTGTATCCGCTCTTGAGAGCTCCGCAAATTTACATTTAAAAGAAATAATCAAAGATTTTAAAATAGATGGGATTTTTGATAAGAGTTTCGGCTCTCCCCTCTATCCTTCCAGCGATTTTAACGTAATGGGTTTTAGCGATGTTTTGCCTAAAATTTTAAAGGCTAAAAGAGCCATAAAAGAGATGGCAAATCTAAGCTCCTCTTGCGATAAAGTGCTTTTGATAGACTCTCCGGCTTTCAATATCCCTTTGGCAAAAGAGATAAAAAAAAGATTTCCAAAAAAGGAGATAATCTATTATATACTCCCAAAAGTTTGGGCATGGAGAGAGAAAAGAGCTAAAAAGGTTCAAAAATATTGCGACAAATTAGCCTCAATATTTCCGTTTGAAGATAGATTTTATGAAAAATCTATCTACGTTGGAAATCCTCTTCTTGATGAGATAAAATTATTTAAAGAAAAAATATCAAAAAATAAAAAGATAGCTTTTCTTCCAGGAAGCAGAAGAGGGGAGATTAAAGCTTTGATGCCAATTTTCAAAGAGGTCGCAAAAGAGATAAAAGAAGAAAAGCTTTTAGTAATCCCAAAACATTTCGATGAAAAGATGATAAGGGAGTTTTACGGGAATATTGAGGGTTTTACAATAATAAAAGATACGCAACAAGCTTTAATAAAGAGCGATTTTGCATTTATATGCTCTGGGACTGCAACACTTGAAGCAGCGCTTATTGGAACTCCTTTCGTGCTTGTTTACAAAGCAAAAAAGATAGACTATTTTTTGGCAAAAAGATTTGTCAAACTAAAATATGCCGGACTTGCAAATATTATTTTGGATTTTTATCAAAGAGAGCCTTTGCACAAAGAGCTTTTTCAAGAAGATGTAAATAAAAAAAATCTTCTTAAATGTTACGAAAATTCAAATCCTTTGCTTTTTTTGGAAAAATCTTTGGAGATTAGAGAGATTCTCTCTCATGGAAGCAGGGAAAATTTAATAAAGCTTATAAAATCTTAAAAAAGTTGTAAAAAACTCTCAATAAAAAGATAAAAATAATCTCTAAAAATATATTTATGGATTAAAAAAGAGAATATTTATTATAATTTATAAAAAGCAGAAAGGATCGCTTTGAAAATAGTATTGGCTTCATCTAACAAGGGAAAAATAGAGGAGATAAAAAATTTTTTTAAAGACTTTGAAGTCATTCCCTATACGGAGATAATTGATAAAATAGAAATAGAGGAAAACGGTAAAACTTTTAAAGAAAATGCTCAAAAAAAGGCAAAAGAGATTTACGAAAAAGTAAAAAGTGACGATATTATCGTTTTATCAGACGACAGCGGAATAAGCGTGCCGATATTAAATAACGCTCCCGGAATATACAGCGCAAGATTTGCGGGAGAGAATGCGAGCGATAAAGATAATCTAAACAAACTCATATCTTTATTAAAAGAGAAAAATATCAAAAAAACAGAAGCATTTTATACTTGTGCAATCGCTTTGGCGACAAAATATGGTATATTTACTACTCATGGATGGCTTTACGGAGATGTTATAGATGAGGCCAAAGGAGAGAATGGATTTGGATACGATCCTATGTTTATCCCTAAAGGATACGATAAAACCGTAGGAGAGCTTAAAAAAGAGGAGAAGGATAAATTCTCGCACAGAACAAAAGCTTTAAAACTTGCAAAAATTTTAATAAAAAGTCTAAAAGGATGAAGAGTTGGCAAGCGTTCTTATAATAGGAGCCGGAGGAGTCGGAAGAGTAGTTGCGCACAAATGCGTCCAAAACAAAGATACCTTTGAAAAGATAGCTTTAGCTAGCAGAACTTTATCCAAATGCGAACAGATACAAAACGAGGTGGGAAAAGAGAATCTCGATATCTACAAAGTGGATGCGGATAATGTAGAAGAGCTTGTATCTTTAATAGAGAAGGTAAAACCGGATGTAGTAATAAATGTAGCCCTTCCCTATCAGGATTTAACGATAATGGAGGCTTGTTTAAAAACTGGAGTCGATTATCTTGATACCGCAAACTATGAGCATCCAGACACTGCCAAATTTGAGTATAAAGAGCAGTGGGCATATCATGACAGATATAAAGATAAAGGGATTATGGCGCTTCTTGGAAGCGGTTTTGATCCTGGAGTAACAAACGTATTTTGCGCATACGCAGATCAATATCTATTTGATACGATCGAATATATCGATATTCTTGACTGCAATGCGGGAGACCATGGATATCCTTTCGCTACAAATTTCAATCCTGAAATAAATCTAAGAGAGGTAAGCGCAAAGGGAAGATATTGGGAAGAGGGCAAATGGATAGAGACCGAGCCTATGGAGATAAAAATGGTTTGGAACTATCCGCAAATAGGGCCTAAAGACAGCTATCTTCTCTATCACGAAGAGCTTGAATCTTTAAGCAAAAATATAAAAGGGCTTAAGAGAATAAGATTTTTTATGACATTTAGCGAAAGTTATCTAACTCATATGAGATGTCTGCAAAATGTCGGAATGCTTAGAATTGATGAAGTCGATTTTAACGGATGCAAAATCGTTCCTATTCAATTTCTAAAAGCCCTTTTGCCTGATCCCGCTACTTTGGGAGCAAGAACAAAAGGAAAAACCAATATCGGCTGCGTGATAGAGGGAATAAAGGATGGAAAAAGAAAAAAGGTATATATCTATAACGTAAGCGATCATCAAAAATGCTATCAAGAGACAAAAGCTCAGGCAGTAAGCTACACAACAGGAGTTCCGGCCGTAATAGGAGCAAAACTGATGGTTAAAAATATTTGGAAAAAACCGGGCGTTTGGAATATGGAGCAGTTTGACGCAAAACCTTTTATGGAGGAGTTAAACAAACAGGGGCTTCCCTGGGTTATAGAAGAGCTTGAAGTATAAAGGCAGGCTATGAATACAACTTTAAGCGCTATAGAGAAAGTATTAGATAAAATTCCAACTCCCTGCTATGTTTGTGAAGAGGAGCTTTTGGAGAATAATTTAAAAATTTTAGACTATGTGCAGCAAAAAAGCGGGGCTAAAATATTGCTTGCGTTGAAGGGATTTGCATTTTACAGAACCTTTGATCTTATAAAAAAATATCTCTACGGATGCAGCGCAAGCGGTCTTTATGAAGCTATGCTGGCCGATGAAGAGATGGGAAAAGAGATTCATACCTATTCGCCCGCTTTCAAAGAAAAAGAGATAGGAGCGATAGCGGAGATTTCAGATCATATAATTTTTAACTCTTTTTCTCAATGGCAAAAATATAAAGATATAGCCATGCCTCTTGCTTCCTGCGGAATAAGAGTAAACCCGGAGGTTTCATCCTCCCCAACCGATCTTTATAACCCTTGCGCGCCTTTTAGCAGGCTTGGAGTTACTAAAAAAGAGTTTAGAGAAGATCTCTTAGATGGGATTGAGGGGCTTCATTTTCATGCTCTCTGCGAACAAAACGCTGATGCTTTAGAGAAGGTATTGGAAGGGTTTGAAGAGAAATTTGCTCATTTGATACCGAGAATGAAATGGATAAATATGGGAGGAGGGCATCTTATAACCTCTCCCGAATATGATGTGGAAAAACTGATAAATATTATAAAAGATTTCAAAAAAAGATATAACGATATCGACGTATATTTAGAACCCGGAGAAGCGATAGGCAGAAACACCGGAGTATTGGTAGCAAGCGTTTTGGATATAGTTCATAACCAAATGGATATAGCGATTTTAGACACTTCTGCCGAAGCTCACATGCCAGATACCATCATTATGCCCTACAGGCCGGAAGTTAGGGGAGCTGGGAAACCGGGAGAGAAGAAATACACTTACCGCCTTGCCGGAAATACATGTCTTGCCGGAGATGTGATGGGAGATTACTCTTTTGACGAACCCCTAAAACCTGGAGATAAGATAATTTTTGAAGATCAAATGCATTACACTATTGTAAAAAATACAACATTTAACGGAATAAAACTTCCATCTTTGGCAATTTTAAATAAAGAGGGAGAATTTAATATTATAAAAGAGTTTGGATATGTCCATTATAAAAGGAGACTGTAATCTAATAATTTTGTGCGCCACTTTTAAACAGCTTCCAAAAGGAAGCTTTCTCCTTTTAGATTAAAAAAATAACTCCATAAAATCTGCATAAATCTTCTCTATACTTCTTTATATTTTCACTCTATCAAGTTTTAAATTCTAAATATTCTACTTGATAGTTCATAAAGGAAGAATATGAACAGAAGAAAATTTTTACAAACTACAGCGGCTTTTGGGCTTGTTGCCATTATGCCTGCAAAAGCGATTGCTGGCATTGGAGAACAGATGCCTACAACAATACTTAAGGGGCCTGTTTTTAATTTGCATATCAAATATACGCGTATTAATATAAGTGACAAAAGCGTTATAGCAAAAACAATTAACGATATGATTCCAGGACCAACGCTTTATTGGAAAAAAGGCGAGATTGTTACAATTAAAGTTACAAATCATCTTGATGAACCAACAAGCCTTCATTGGCATGGAATAATACTGCCATATACGATGGATGGAGTTCCTGGAGTAAGCTTTCGTGGAATTATGCCAGGTGAGACTTTTGTTTATCGCTTTAAAATAAAACAAACAGGGACTTATTGGTATCACTCACACACTGGCTTTCAAGAGCAAAATGCTTTGCATGGCTCAATTGTTATTGATGATGGAATAAAAGTTGACAGATCAGTAGAAATTTTAGTTCGTCATACAAATTACAGCGACTCAAAAATTCCCTATATGTATCACTGCCATATTTTAGAAGATGTAGGTATGATGGGACAGTTTACAGTGATTTAGCGAGCTTATTGATACTGCCTATAATTTTATGGACAATGCTTAAAATTAAAGTAAAGTCCCGATATTTCAGGATTTTCTTTAATTTTAATATATTATTAAATTGATAAAAAATAATAAATTAATTTACAAACTTTGTGGCTACTCTTGAATATTAAATCAAGGGAAGGAGTTGATTATTTATTATATATGAAATTTTTCAGGATAAATATAATATGGGTAATTTTTATGATTTTTTACCCATATCTTTATAATATGAGTAAATTTTTCTATTTTTTACTCATTTACACTTTTCTTCAAAAGCTCAAAAAGTTCTTTATTGACATAATATTTATTTCTTCCAATCTTTATAATCTCAAAAATTTTGATATCCTCTAACTGTTGTAAATATTTGGAAGCAGTTTTTCTTGTAATATCAAGCCTATTAACCAAAAACTCAATTTTAGTATAGGGATGCAAAAAGAGCGTTTCCAAGAGGTCTTTGGAATAAATTTTAGGTAATTGCGTTCTTATAAGCTCTTTTTGCTTTTTCATCAATTTTTCTATTTCTTGAATAAGATGGATTGTTTCATAGGAAATTTGTTCAACTCCACCAAGCATATACAAAACCCAATCAATCCAATTCTCTTTTTCTCGCACTTCCTGCAAGAGTCTATAATAATCACTTTTGTGCTTTATGATGTATCGACTAAGATAGAGAATCGGCAAATCAAGCAGATCTTTTAAAACAAGATATAAAATGTTTAAAATTCTTCCCGTTCTTCCGTTTCCATCGTAAAATGGATGGATGCTTTCAAACTGAAAATGAATAATCGCCATTTTTACCAAATAGTCATAATCTTCCAAAGAGTCATCATTGATATATTCCACCAAATTATTTAAAAGCTTTATAATCTCATCATAGTCTTGAGGAGGAGTGTAGATGACTTCACCTGTTTTATCATTTTTAAGCACCGTGCCACTTTGTTTTCTGATTCCCGCATCGTTTTGGACTATGATTTTTTGAATCTGCACAATGTCATTGAGCGTAATGATACCTTTTGTCTTTACTTGCTTATATCCATACAAAAGCGCTTCTTTATAGTTTTGCACCTCTTTTACTTCACGGCTTATCTTTTCTTTGTTGACATCGGCCAAATAG
>JALVCR010000005.1 GCA_027009865.1 Campylobacterales bacterium | reverse complement strand
TGTAGGAGTTGCGGTAATAGATGGATTTGGCCCCTTTGGAGACGGAGATCATACAATTCATGAGAGAGCTTTGAAGAAAAGCTTTATAGAAAGAGTTGAATTTGTAACGAAGATTTTAAAGGGAATATGCCAATAATTTATTAGGCAAGAGTCTAAGCGACTCTTGCAAGTGAGGCTCTTTTGCCATTTAGGCTGGCGTAGAGTTTATTGTTGGAGTAAACTATATTATTTAGAGCTATATCGAAACTTTCACTTTTATCTTTATAGATGGTAGCTACAAGGTGTTTATCAAAAAGAAGTTTATACTCTCCGTTTAGTTTCGTTCCGTTTTTTAGATTTTCAAGCTCAATTAGATTCTTTCCATTTTTGTTTAAAAAAGAGATTTTCATATTTTTATCGCTAAATTTCCAAGAGCTGTTTTTAATCACAGAAGATAGAGAGCTCTTCTCTTGCTCTTTATTGGTTTCTCTTTTTTTGCTGGAAATAGAGTATGGTTGAAAATAGTTTGTTGTAAAAAGGAGACCGAAACCCAAAACCGGAAGAAAAATCGAGTGTTTAATATTCATTTGCGCTCCTTTATGTTTATGCGGTTTTTTAAATCCGCTTTAAAATTGTATCCAAAGTTGATTAACCGTAAGTTAACAGGATACCTCCTCCCTCTCCATAGCCCACTTAATAATCTCCTCTTTGTCTATTTTGTTTCTTTTTCCTTCATAGATATTCTCTTCCAATTTTTGCAATATATTTTTTATAAACTCATCTTTTGCGTATGGAAGAAGAACTTTAAAAAGCTCTCTGTCGCTTTTTGCTTTTTTTATCTCTTTTATTAGCGGAATATCTTTTTTTGGCTTTAGATTTTTGATTTTATTAAATCCGATTGCTGAAAATATTCCAAGAAGATATCCAAAAACTAAAAATAGATATTTTAGATAACTGTCTTCCTCTTTTTTAGATTTCAAAGGCTCTTTTGAAGATGGTTTTTCTTCTCTATTTTTATTCTTCTCTTTTGAAATGGATGGTGTTTTAGACTCATTTTTTAAGATAGTTTTAGATCCTATAACCTCTATATGAATCGGTTTTGTCTTTTTAATAACCTCTTTTTTGGTTTTTGAATCAAAATATCTAAACTCTATCGGAGGGATTGTAAAAGATTTATCAGCTATAATAGCTATTTTTTGAGTAAACGTTCCGACATATTTTCCGTTTTCTATTTTTGTTGAGATTTTGGGTTCGTCTGAATATACAACCGCATCCTCGATATCAAGATTAAATTTCTTTATATCATCAATATTTCCCTCTCCCGCAATAGTAATGGTTAGATTTACCGGTTTGTTTGCTTTAACTTTTCTTTTATCCACTGAAGCTTTTATGATATAGTCTCCGAAAACTTCCAAATTATTAGGCAAAGGTTTTACATTTAGAGTTATTGTGTTTGAAAATACCCTCTTCCACTGCATAGTGTTATTAAACATCTTAAATAGTGGGTCTTTAAAAAATGGGTCGTTAAAGAAAGGATCATTAAAGAAATTTTTGCTTCTTACAATTTTTCCAACTTTCGCAAAAATAGGCCCTATTGTTATTTTTCCGCTCTCTTGGGGAAAAATTATATAGCTGTAGGTTTTGATTATATAATTTCCCTCAATTCTCTCTTTTACCCCCTCTATTCTTTTAACCCATAAATTTTTAAATTTTGGTTTCATTATTTGAATTTTATCTACTTTAACATCAGCTCTTTGCCTAAACTCTATATCAAGCTTTACAGGCTCCCCTACATAAACATCTTTTTTATCGGTTTTTAAAACTAAAGATAGAGGAGAGTTAGTATTTTTTGAAGCGGAAGGGTTTAAAACCTTTATTTCTATTGGATCTGTTTTATAAACTTTTGAATCTATTTTTACTTCAAAAGATGGAATCGTAACATCTTTTGAGGGAGAGAAAGTATAGGTTTTTGAAATACTCTTTTTTACATCTCCATTTATTATAACAGTGCTTTTGGAGCTTGAAGTTCCGGTTATCGGATATCCTCCTATTTCGGAGATATCGGGAAAAACTACATTATCTCCTCCGTTTGCTTCTATTGTAAAGAATACTATATCTCCCGGATATATCGCTTTTTTGTCCACTTTTACCGAAACGCTTGCTGCAAAAAGAGCAAATGGCAAAAATAGTAATAAAATTATTCTACCAAGGATTGATATTGTTTTCATATTTTCTCTCTCCTTTTGTATTTAGAGGAAGCAATAGAGTATTTACTCCTCTTTTATTTAACATTTTTTCATACTTTCTAACTTCCATATCGCTTATTGGAGCCGGTTTTAGATTGGGTTTTGGTTTTAGTTTTTTATTCTTTTTGCCTTTGTTTTGATTTTTTTGCTTGTTATTTTTGTTTTCTTTGCTATTTTCCTTGTTGCTTTTATTTTGGTCTTTTTTATTTTTATTATTTTGATTTGAATTTTTGTTTTGTTTATTGTTATTTTTTTGGTTGTTTTTATTTTGCTTTTGCTTATTATTCTTATTATTTTGCTTTTTCTTTTGGTTCTTTTTCATTTTCTTTAAAAGCTCTAAATTGAATCTTGTATCCTTATCCTCTTTGATTTTTAAAGCCTTTTCATAAGCCCTAATCGCTTCATCTATTTTTCCCAAATGCGCAAGAGTATTTCCCATATTGTGAAGCTTTTTAAATTCAAGATTTTTATCTTTTATCTGCTTATAGAGCTTAAAAGCTTTCTCATACTCTTTTGCCTTGTAGTAGCTGTCTGCTAAATTAAATAAAATCTTGTCATTTTTATCTTCTACTTTTAGATAATTTTCAATAGCCTTTTTATAATCTCCATTTTGGTAAGCCTCTTTTGCCGCATTTATATATTTAAAATCCAAAATCGAAGCAAAAGCAGATATGGAGATTATAAAAATTAATAAAAATTTTCTCATGAGCTTCTCCTTGGCAAAGAGAACATAGCCGCAAAAAAGAGTAAAATTGAGATAATCAAAGGATAGTAGAAAAGCTCTCTTTGATTTTTTATTGTAATCTCTTCGCTCTCTTTTGCTTTAAATCTTTTCTCTATCTCTTTAATCAAACTATCTATATCACTGTTTGACAAAGAGGCTTTAATATAAGCTCCCCCGCTTTCTATAGCTAAATCTTTTATATTTTCATTTAATCTGACTACTACTATATCTCCATTTCTATCTTTTAAGACGCCATTTTTGGTTTTGATAACTCCTCCCTTCTTAGTTCCGATAGCGTAAACAAACACTTTTATATGATGTTTTTTGGCATACTCTATCTCTTTTTTAAAATTTTTGCTATCTCCTCCGTCGGTAAATAAAATAAGAGCTTTGTTTGTGGAATTTTTCAAAAGATTGTTCGTAACTTCCAACGGAGCTAAAATATTGGTTCCTCTAAGAGAGATATAATCCAAACTCATATTCTTTACCAAAAATTTCAAACTCTCAAAATCATCGGTTAAGGGAGCTACCAAAAAGGCTCTTTGGCTAAATCCGATAACTGCAACTCTTCCTTTTTTGAATCTATTTAAAAAGGTAAAGAATTTTCTTTGGGCAAATTTAAATCTGTTTGGATAAATATCTTCACAAAACATCGATCTTGATATATCGAAAGCTGCCACTACATCTATATGGCTTGATTTAACTTTAATCTCTCCATTATCTATCACAGGACGGCTTAGAGCTATTATGGCAAAAATCAAAGAAAAGCTTAAAATTACTCCTCTTACTCTTTTGCTAAGAGAGCTTCTTTTTACAATCATCTTTTTTAGAATTTCGCTTTTAAAAATTCTCTCATAGCTCTCTTTATTTTTATAAATTAGATATAAAAGCAGTAAAGCAAACGGCAAAAGAAGTAAAAACTCTGTATTTTCAAATCTCATATCTTTCTCTCTCTTATATTTATATTAAGGATAATTAAAATACTCATAAGCAAAATAGCCAAAAATAGAGGATATTGAAAATAATAGCTTTTTTTGACAAATTTATTTGTTTTTATTTCGCTCTTTTCAAGCTTGTCTATTTCGTTGTAGATTTTTTTCAATCTATCCGCGCTATCAGCTTCAAAAAATTTTCCTCCCGTCTCTTTTGCTATCTCTCTTAAAACATAAGGATTATACTCCCCTCTTCCTCCGACTCCTATTGTATAAACTTTTATTTTATACTTTTTTGCCGTGTTGATGGCAACATCAAGAGGTATAGTCCCGGCATTATCCATTCCATCCGTTAGCAAAATGGCAATTTTGTTTTTGGCTTTGGAGTTTTTAAAAAGCTTCGTTGACATAAACAGAGCTTCATAAAGAGCGGTTCTGTGCGTTCCTGCAATTCCCACGTCTATTTTGTCAAGAAGTCTTTGAATGCTTTGTTTGTCATAAGTTAAAGGAATGGCCACATATGCGAAATCTGCAAAAATGGTAAGAGCCAATTTATCATTTTTTCTTTTTTTGATAAAATCTGAAACTATCGATTTTACTATTTTAAATTTGTTATATTGAGCCATAGAGCCGCTTACGTCAAGTATTAAAGATATCTCATAACCTCTATTTTCATTGGTTACTATTTCATCCTCTTTTATGGGCGAAGCTAAAGAGATAGATAAGAGAAGAATCGTTAAAAATTTCAAAACATTTAAAAAAACGTTTCTTTTTTGGGCTGCTCTTTTTAAAATGTCCGTATTTGGAAAAAATATGGCCAAAAATTTTGGTTTACAGTATTTTAGACATGTTAAAAAGATAAAAGGAATAATTAAAGCTATAGGATATTCCAAAATAATACCGCTCATTTTTCAATTTCCTTTATAAATTTTTTCATCATTTTAATATGCTCTTTTGAAAGAGGCGGAATATCCTTTTTATATTTATAAATTTCAAGCTCTTTTAAAATATTTTTTAATTTCTCCTCTTTTTCCATATCCCCTTCGATAGCCAAAAAGGCATTTTCCGTAAAATCATAAACCGCCTTTTTTGTATCTTTAAAATCAATCTCTCTTAAAGCATCCAAAGCAAGCTCTCTTTTAGTTTTTCTTCTCTTTTTTCTTCTTTTTAAAAATTTATATAAAAAGTATCCAATAGCCCCAAA
Organism: Campylobacterales bacterium; assembly: GCA_027009865.1. Lineage (GTDB taxonomy): Bacteria > Campylobacterota > Campylobacteria > Campylobacterales > JAADDG01 > JAADDG01. The sequence goes on along the minus strand of JALVCR010000005.1, from coordinate 1,041 downwards.
AAGCAGAAGAGATAAAATTATTAAAATCAAAAAAAGCCAGAAACTCCCCTCTACTTCAACGGGAGGTTTTATATCTTTTAATTTATCAAGCTCATTCATCTCTGCTTCCTAAAAAGTTCTACAAGTTTTAAGAAAGGATCTTCATCGGTATATATTTTTGTATATTCTATTTTGTTTTTTAAAAAGTGCTCTTTTAGCTTTTTATCTCTATTTTCTATCTCTTTTTTGAAATCATTTAAAACTTTTTTATCCAAATAGAAGCTTTCACTCTTTAAGGTTTTTGGATCATATAAATCGATCTCAAAAGGCAAAGAGGGATTCTCCTCAAATCTGTCTCTTACGATTATTGCGTATATTTCATGTTTTGCCGCTAAAAAGGAAAGATCAAGATTTTCGTAAAAATCCCCTATTATAAAAAGAATAGATTTTCTCTTTATTCTGTTTAAAAGATAGTCGCTAAAATTTTTATAATCGATTCTCTTTCCCAAAGTTTTAAATAAAAGAGCCTCCTCTAAAATAGGATATAAAGATTTGATATTTTTTGTAGGTTTAAAAAATCTCTCCTCTTTATCGCTGAAAAAAATAGTTGTAAATTTATCGGAATTTTTTAAAGCAGAATATCCTATCAGAGTTAAAATCTCAGCCATTAGTTCCTGCTTTTGCCTTACTGTTCCAAAATAGAGATTTCCGCTTATCATAAGAGATGCTACGATATTAAGCTCTCTTTCTTCATTAAAAACGTTTATATACGGTTTTTGCTCTCTTGCGGTTACTTTCCAATTGATTTTTCTGACATCCTCTCCGTAAACATACTCTTTAAGCTCGCTAAAATCAAGCCCGTTTCCCTGAAAAACAGAGATATTGTTTCCTATATTTTCTCCAAAAAATCTTCTTTTGGTTTTTATTAAAATCTCTTTTGCTTTTTGGATCATCTCATCCCTTAGGGCAGTTTAATGGTTTTTAGAATTTTTTCCAAAATCTCATCGCTTCTAATTCCGCTTGCTTCCGCTTTATAATTTAAAATGATTCTATGTCTTAAAA
>JALVCR010000004.1 GCA_027009865.1 Campylobacterales bacterium | reverse complement strand
TCTTTTTCTTTGTATCTAAAAGGAATGCCAATAAGCGGCAAATCTCCTAAAATCGGAACTTGAGAGTATGAATTGTTCTTTTTGTTCTTTACCAATCCTCCCAAAATTATACTCTCTCCGTTATCTACGATGGCTGTGGTTTCAACTTCTCTTTTTGTGGTGGTCGGAAGTCCTATTTGGCTTCCTGGCAAAACATCTTCCAAAACGATTTTGGTTTGCAAAGTTACTTTATTATCGGAAGAGATTCTTGGCTTTATCTTTAAAGTCAAACCGATATCCTGTCTTGTATAGGTATTTCTTGCAAGGTCGGTAGAGGAAGCGCCTTGAGTTGATTGGGTTATGATAGATTCCGTTCTTCCCACATATATCGTAGATTCACTGTTGTTTATACAAAGAATGGAAGGCTCCGATATCAAATCGGCCGCCCCCTCATCCTCCAATAAAGAGAGAGTCGCTCCAAGAGCAAGCCCCTTTTTTAAAACCGGCTTTTCTATGCCCAAAGTTCCTATATCAAAAGCCAAAGCATTCCCTCCCAAAAGAGCGCTTAGAGTATAAAGTCCGGTGCTGTCGGCAAGTCCTCCGATAAGCCCGTATTTTGCGCCTATTTTGGATGATTTGTCAAGACTGATTTCCACAACTTTAGCTTTTACATAAACCTGCTGCCTCTCGATATCAAGCTGTTTTATAATATTTTTAAGCTCTCTTAACTCTCTATCGGATGCGTAAATTATAATGGCGTTAAGCTCCTTATCTACCGTAATACTTGGTTTATTGTCGCTTTTTGTTACAGTTGTAGTTCTTGTAATTGGGACAAAAGAGGGCATCTCTTTTGAAGATTTGGTATTTGGTTTGTTTTGTTTAGAAGAGGTTTTGGATGTGCTGATGCTTTGAACAAAACCTTTGTTTGAAAGAAGAGACTGCAAAGTTTTAGCTATCTTTTCGGCATCGGCATTTTTTATATGAATAATTGAAATTTTTTTCTCAGATACGTCGTTTGCCACGTCAAGCTGCTTTATATAGGGAAGAAGTTTTCTAATATTTGCTCTTTTTGAGATTAAAATAAGACTATTTGTTCCCTCATCTTTTAAAATCTCCATTCTTTGAGTAGGAATTCTTTTGTTAAAAAGAGCGTTGGCTATTTTGACAACTTTTGGATAGACGCTTTTTACTCCTATATTTTGCAAAGTTACAAATTTTACATCTTTATCATCTTTTCTATCCAAAATCCTAACGAGTCTGTCTATTGTTTTTATATTTTCTGGATAATCGGTAATAATAACGCTGTTTAGCTCTCTTGAGACTACCACTCTTCCATATTTGCTTAGAAGAAAACTTATCTGTTTGTAAATAGCTATTGCGTCTAAATTTCTTATTGGAATAATCTGGGTTTGAATCTGATCTATGCTTGCTTTGCCATATAGGGGCGGAGCGCTTTTGGTAGCTTCAGAGCTTCTTACAACTTTTAAATATCCTTTACGGGTATCTACTATCGTATAGCCTTTTGTTGAGAGAACATTTATCAAAAGATTATACATAACCTCTTTTATTCTATCCCTTCTAATTGGTTTCATAGGTATAAAGTTTATTTTTCCGGGTATATTTCTTGTTATCAAAATATTTTTCTCGGTTATTTTAGCTACATATTTTATAAAGTTATTTATATCCATATTGTTTATTACGCCAAGATCCACATATTGAGCGCTATTTTTAACTTTATGAATATCTTTTGCAAATCCCAAAAGAGATAAGCTTACAAACAGCAAAATAAAAATTTTTCTCATCTATTTCCTTCCTTTAGTGAATATCAAAAAAGAGTTCCATCTCTTCCCCGCCTCTTATAACGGTTAGAGTAAGAGCATTTATTTTGGAGATATTATTATAATAGTGCATAACCTGAGCAATACTTGTAAACTCTCTTCCGTCTATCGCTTTTATTATATCTCCGCTTCTTAATCCGAGTTTATCAAAATATGAACCTTTTTTTACATATCTTACCTTAAAACCTCTAATTTTTCCCCTCTTTCTTATCTCGTCTATCTGAATATTTTTCCAAATAAGATTTGGATTTTCCATAAAAGTATTCACTTCTTCCCTTGAAACCTGCACAGCCTTTGGAGGTTTTAGAGGCTCTTTTATTCCTAAAGGAGTTGAGGGCAAAAAATCTGGCAAATCCTCTTTTTCTTCAATAAAACTATTCTCTATTCCTTTTGGAAGAGTATCTTTTATCGTTATCTCATAATTTTTGCCATCTTTTCTAAAAATAGCCTTATTTTTATAGACTTCTATCAGCTTATACCCTTTATAAACCTCCCCTTTATCTATAAAAACGCTCTTTTTATGATCCTCTATTACTATAAAACTTCTTTTTGGATCTACAAAAGTTGCTTTCAAAATCAAAGACTCAAGCTTTAAAGCAGGCTTTGAGATTTTAGGCTTCTCCTTTTTAACTATGCTTTCACTTGGCAAAACCCTCAAAGCAAAATCATTTTTATAAAAAAATCTAAAATCTCTCTCTTTAAAAAACTCAACCGTGCTCTTTTCTAAAAAGAGAAGAGAAAAGGAGTATAAAAGCTTTATAGATAAAAGAGGGATAAGAAACAGCTTTATAAACGATAAAATTTTCTTATTTAAAAGAGTATTCATACACAAATCCCTCTTTTGTTTTTTTAAAAAATCTAAGCAAAGATTTTTTATTTTTAAATGAAGCAAGCGGAGTTAAAACAAGCTTTAAAGCTCTCTTTTTTAGATCCAAAGAACCGCTAATCTTCCCTATATTAGCCTCTCCCTTTATAAAAACTTTAAAAGGTTTTATAACACTTTGATATAGTTTTAGATTTTTAATCTGTAGATTTATGATATTTTCAACCTCTTTAGTCGTATTTATGTTTTTCAATAAAAAAAGGTTATAAAAAATATAGGGAAAAGCCTTAAAATCTTTGATTTTAGCTATTTTCAAATCCTCAAAATACAAATTTCCCTCTCTTATATCCAAAAGAAAGCCAAAATCTTTTATCTTCTCATTGGATACTATTAAAGAATTTTTTTTCAAAAAATGCTCAGCTGTAAACCAAAGATTCTCTTTTGGCATAAAAAAAATTAAAGAGAGATAGATTACTGCAAAATATATTATAAATTTTTTCATATATTTATCTCCAAATGCAAAGAGGCTGCATCTTTTTCTCTCATTACTCTAAAATTTTTAAGTTTTAAAGAGGAATTTAAAATTTTTCTCATAAAAAGTCTCAAAGCGTTTTGGTCAAGATTTGAAAACTCCAAAATCCAAACTCCACCTCTCTTGTAATCTTTTGAAGGAGGCTTTAAACTTTTTAAATATCCGACAACCGATTTAATCTTTCCCTTTTGAAACATTCTCTTAAGAGAATTAAGCTCTTTTGCTTCCGTCTCCAACTGCATAACTTTAACGGAATGAACGGAGTAATATTTTTTGGCTCTAAAATCCAAAATAAAAGATATTATCACCACCAAAAGAGCCAAAGCAAAAATTATCAAAAAATTATTTTTCGTCATAGCGCAATCTCTAAATTCAATATATTTTCCTTTAAACTCTCTTTTTTAATTTTATATTTTTTACTAAAATACCTTTTTATGAGATTTTTTCTAACAGGCGAAGAGATTTTTATAGAAACAAAAGCTTCTTTGAAATCTACCGCCAAGGATTTTACAAACTCTCCTTTTTTTATATCCATTCCACCGACAAAATCTATAAAATCTCTAATCTTTTTTTGTTTTTTATAAGTATTTAAAAGAGAGTTTTTAATATTGTTTAATTGAATAGAAGTTGGCGGAAGATGGTATCTTCTTATTATATCCTCTCTTTTGCTCTCTAAAGAGAAAATGGATTTTTTATAGATGGCATATTCGGTTAAAAAAGATAAAGAAAGAAGGATAAATGGGAAAAGATATAAAACTAAACTTTTAGTATCTATTAGATCTTTTTGGGATATTTTTACTTTATATTTAGAAAGCTTGATCTCTTTTAAAAGATCTAAAATATTTTTTCCTTCATCTGCACAAAGTCTTGGGATAAAAACAGCCACCCCATCTATCCAGACAAGAGAGCTTTGGTTATCTACCTCTATACAACTCTCTTGTGGCTCAAATTCAGTTTGGGTAAATCTAATCTCTTCTATATCTTCAATATTTTCAACTATATTTGATAAATCTTTTAAAATTTTCTCCCTGTCATAGGCTATTAAGATAAACTCCTCCCCCTCTTTATAAACAATATAAGAGTAATCTCCATCAGGCAAAAAACCGTCAAAAACGGAGGGAGCAAGTCTTTTAGCCTCATACACTCTCTTTACGGGAAGATTTTCTTTTTTTACCCAATAAAATTCGGGAGATAAAATAAGCGTCAATTTCCCTCTTTTATCTATTTTGCTATGTTTTGTAACAAAATAAATTTCTCTTTTTTTATCAAAAATATTTTTCAATATTGCTAACCTTATGCGTTTTTAAATTATAATCAAATTTAACTTTCTCTATCTTACCATCTATCTTAAAAGCTACCCTGCACTCAATCGGATAATCCACTCCCTTTTTGTAAGATGAGTAGTTAAACGCGCTAATTCCCATATTTTTTATATCCTTGCAATTTACAGCTGTTTTCATACCAAAAAGCACTTCCACAAGTTCAGGATACATCCTATCGCAATCTAAAATATACTTCTTATCTCTATCTCCAAAAAAAATCAGCTTATCCCATGGAATCTTTTTAATATTCTCATCGTTTGTTACCGACACATAATAATCTAATATTTTATCGAAATGTTTCTTATTTTCTATTTTGCCGTTTATGAAACTGCTCTCTTTCAAAACTATCTCCGTATTAGCTCCCCTTTCGCTCTCATCGTAATCCAAAGTATCCAAAAGGAGTCTTATAAAATAGTCTTCATCCGATACTTCATATCTTAAAAGAACTTTTTGCAAAAAGGCTTTGGTTACAAAATCAACCTTTCTTTTATAAAGCAGATTATTTATATTTATCCTATTTACTTTTGGCTCCATTACAATCTGTATGGAAACTTTTCCCTTTGGATCAACAAAAGGAGGATAGACTCCCAAAAACATATCCAGATCCAAAGAGTCTTTTATAAGCTTTACTTTTTTGTTTAATATCGCTACAATATCCGAAAACAGGACATTAAAGCGTTCTATTCTCTCTATTTGAGAAACATTTTTTAAGGAATTTTCAAAAATAGAGATGGAAGTTAGAATAAAAACGCTCATCAAAGCGATAAAACCGATAGTAATAAGCAAAATTACAGCTTTTTTTTTCATAATAGTTTTCAAAGTTAATTTTCTATAAAATTTCGCAATATTGTATATTAAAGCGACTTAAATTATACTATAAAGAAAATAAAATTAGGAGTTCATATGAGAAAAGCTTTTTCACTTATTGAGATAATGATAGTTATCATTATTTTAGGATTGTTAGCATCACTTGTAATGCCAAATCTAATAGGACAGAGCGAAGAGGCCAAAAAGAAGCTTGTCTGCATTCAGATGAAAAGCATAGCTGACGCCCTGAAAACTTTTAAACTTCAAAACGGCACATATCCAACAACCGAAGAGGGACTTGAAGCTTTGATAAAAAACCCAGATCCCGACAAATATAAAAGTTTTCCTCCAAACGGATTTCTAGATTCAAAAAGCGCTCCTTTAGATCCATGGAAACATCCATATATTTACGTAAATAACGGCGATAGCTTTGATCTAATCTCTTTGGGAGCAGACGGAAAAGAGGGAGGAGAGGGAGAAAATGCGGATATAAGCTATAACAAAAACTGTCAAAGATAAAGAGGGCTTCTCCTCTTTTTAAAGGATAGAAATTATAAAGAGAGCTTTTACTTTAATAGAGCTTATTATCGTAATTATTATTATAGGGCTTGTATATTCGATAGCTATATCAAACCTAAAAAGAGAGCCTAAAAAAGAGAAAATAACTCTAAAGAATTTAAAAGAGAATCTGCTAAAATATCAAAAACACAGCCAGCTTCTAATCTACACCGTTTACGGGAAAGATTGTCAAAACTCCTCTCTTTTGATAAACGGTTCAAGAGATTCAAATGTTACGCTAAAATTGGATAAAGATGCCAATTTAAAAGTTTTTAAAGTTGACAGATACGGAGATTTAATAGAAGAG
>JALVCR010000003.1 GCA_027009865.1 Campylobacterales bacterium | reverse complement strand
TTTTAATAAGCTTGATATTAAAAAGCATTTTGGTAAAAAAATAAAAAGATTTGAGAAAAACGGTATTGTTTTTGAAGACGACTCTTTTCTTGAGAGCGATTTTACAATGTTTATTCCAGCAAACGAAGGACATCCCGTATTTAAAGAGAGCGATCTTCCTTTGAGTGAAGCGGGTTTTATTCTTGTAGATGAGTATTGCGAAGTAAAAGATTTAAAGGGAGTTTACGCTATAGGAGATAGTGCCTATATAGAGGGTCCAAGCTGGAGGGCAAAACAGGGTCATATTGCCGAAGTTATGGCAAGAAATAGCGCAAATAATATAGCTATCGACGCAGGTATGAAAAGCGGAGATAAAGAGAGCTATATTCACCATCTAAATATTATCTGCGTTATGGATAGCGGGGATGGAGCGGCTTTTGTCTATAGAGACGATAAGAGAGGATTTATGCTTCCTATGCCTTTGGTCGGACACTGGCTTAAAAAGGGCTGGGGCTGGTACTGCAAAAACTCAAAATTAAATAAAATTCCAAGAATTCCGGGACTTTAGAGAGGTTTTTAACCTCTCTTTTCATAAGAGATAAAAAGAGTTAAAGAAGATTTCGGTTTAAGAGAGTCTATTTTAACGATATAATTTCCATCTCTTTTCTTTTTGAAGGTTATTTTAACTCCGCTGATTTCTGAAGTGATTGTTTTTAAAGCAAGCTTTTTTGAAGGGAAAATTTCAAAAGTAAAGTTTTTAACTTTCTCTTTATTATTGTTTTTTATTGTTACTATTATGTTTTTTGCGCTTACGGTTTTTAAGAGCTCTATATTTTGATTTAATTTTAATCTTTTGTATAGCCCATATCCGTTTAGTGTTGTAAAATCTCTATGTGATTTTAGAAATTTAAAAAAATCTTCCAATATTTTTATATTGCTTCCGTAAGCTATTAAATGGGTATGTATGCTTAAAGTATATATTCCATTTAAATATTTTAATACATTAGCCTCTTTTATTATGTGGGATAGAATCTGAGCGCTATCCCAGTCAAGATTCATAAGATATGTGTAATCATCCACTCCGTGTCTTGGAATAGTCATTAACTCTTCATTTTTATAAGGCAGCAGATAATCTTTTTCTTGTTCTAAAACATATTTATATCCTCCTTTTTTTAGATAATATCTCATTTTATCGTCTATCTCTTCTCTTGGAGGTCTAAATCCAAAAACTTTTTTGCCTGAAATTTTTTCTATCAATTCTTTTGAGCCTATTATTTCTCTTTTAATATAACTATCACTGTTTCCCACTATTTTTTTATGAGAATAGCTGTGTGAACCAAATTCCAAAAGAGGGTTTTTTGAGGCTTTTTTTACGATATCTTGATGTTCTTTTGTTAAAAATCCGACTAAAAAAGCAGTTACCGGGATTTTATATTTTTGTGAGAGATTTGAGAAGTGAAGCAGATTTTCAAATTTGTATTCTGTATCTTCGGATATAAATATGGCGTTTTTTGCATCTATAAACGGGTATTTCCTTATAATTATATCATTAGTTAGATAGTTTAGCATTCCTTTTATAAGATTTTTAAAGCTTTTTGCACTCTCTTTAGCTTCAAAAAGAGCGTAGCTTGGAAAAGAGAAATATACCCATTTTCCATCTCCATACTCTCCATGCCACAAGGCTCCGGCTTTTTTTATGGATAGCATATCAAATTTATTCTCTATAATAGGAGTTTGGGATTGGGTATAGTTTGTTAAAATGGCATCTGGTTTTAAATTGTTGGGAGAGGTGAAAATTGGAATATTATCGTATAAAATCAGATCCATTCTTTTTCCGTTTGGATTAAATTTTGTTATGGGGGATAGAATTTTTACGCTCAAATATCCCCCTTCTTTTTTTAAATTGATATAGTTATATCCTTTATTAAATTTTAACTTGGTTATGGAATTTAGAAATTTATCTCCTATAAATTTTGCATTTTCATCGCTAAAAGCCACATTATAGTTGAATATGATTTTTCCCCCATTTTTTACAAATTTTTTTATTTTTAAAGCAGTTTTCTCTCTTAGGGCTAAAGTATCTATTAAAGCTAATTTATCGTTTGAATGGAGTTTGTCAATGTCTTTCTCTTCTATAAAAACAGGTTTATAAGATAATTCTTTTAAAAGATTTGCAAATTTTTGCAGTCGCTCTTCATATATATTTTTTGATATTCCATATTTCAAAAAAAGTTTAAGTGTGGAATCAGATTTTAAAATATATATCTTATCTTTTGCTATATTTATAACGGCAAAATTTTCAGGCAGATATTTTTCCAAAATATTATAGGTGGCATAAGAAAAGATAAGAGTTAAAAAAAGAATCAAAAAAGCAAGCTTCACTCCGTAAAGCCCGCTTTTTTTTAGCCCTTTTTCAATCAAAGCTTTTTTCTCTGAAAAAGAGATGATTTTTTTGTGTGTTTTCAAGGATTTCGTCATAGCTTAATTTCCTTTTATCTTTTTTTCTCTCTCTTGCTTTATATAAAAAGTAAGCGATTATTCCAAAAACCATCGTTAAGATGGTAACTATCAAGATGACAAACGACATAAATGTTAAAAATTTCATAATTTTCCCTTTCTTTCAAGTTTTCCCCAATGCATTTTTATATCAAACCACTCTTCTACGGTGGCAAATATTTTGGCGATATTGATGATAGAGATAAAAAAGATTCTGTAATAAATTGCATAAAGAGCCAAAGAGAGCCTCTCTTTTGTAATCAAAAGACAATATATAGCTCCTGCTACATCCAAAACGGTAAAAAGAATCCACCAATAAACTATTAAAATACTAATTCCCGAAGTTAGAGCCAAATAGATAATAAAAAGGTTTACCCAAAAGTCCATAAATGGCCAGATTACAGCCTCAAAAAGCATATATTGCAAAACAAAACTAAAAGAGGGTTTGTTTATAAAGTCAAAAATATATCTTTTATGCTTATTTATAGATTGTAAAATGCCTCTTGTCCATCTGTATCTTTGCTTTAAGAGATCCAAAAGATTTTCCGGAGCTTCCGTGTAAGATATGGCATCTATTTCAAAATCTATTTTATATCCCTTTGCTATAAGCCTTAATGTTAAATCACAATCTTCTGCAAAAGTATCGTTTGAATAACCTCCAACTTCAAGGAGAGCCGATTTTCTAAACATCCCTATTGGGCCTGGGATAATATTTACAAGTTTAAAGAGAGCCTGGCCGTTTCTTACCATATTAAGTCCCTCTATATACTCAAGGGCTTGAAGTTTTGTCCACATATTTTCTTGATTTGATATATAAACCGAACCGGCTACCGCCGCTATTGATGGGTCGTTGAAGTGCTGGACTAAAAGCTCTATTGCGTTTGACTTTAATTTTGAATCAGCGTCAACGCATATAATAAGCTCTCCTTTGGCTTTTGAGATTCCGTAATTTAAAGCTTTAGCTTTTCCTTCATTTTTTTTGTCGTAAACTTTTAAGCTTTTATATCCGTATTTATATTCCATGCTCTTTGCAATGCTTAAAGTTCTATCCTCGCTTCCATCGTTTATTACGAGAATCTCTATAAATGGGTAAGTTTGGTTTATTAAACTTTTTAGAGATTTTTCTATTACTGCCTCTTCATTGTAGCAGGGAACTATGACGCTTACTTTTTTTGAGGATACTATTTCGCTCTCTTCTTCTGCGCTTTTTTTGATTGTCTGAAGAATAGAGAATATCATTAAAAGCATATATCTTGCTATAATTAAAAAAGAGAATATAAGAATTATTGAAACTCCAAACTTCACAAAAGCGTCTGAGTGTTCATAAAGTTTTGTAAGAGCATAGATGCTTGCTGATGTTAAAGATATCAGTAATAAAAAAACCGGTATTAAAAATATAAGTCTCAAATTTACCACCTATAATAAAAATCGCCGTAGCACTCTTTATAGTTATAATCGGACGAAGTATTTTTATTTTTAGATTTGTTGTCTGCACACTCTAAAGAAAATACCGTATAATTATTTACCTTGTAATCGAGTAAAATGCCCAAAGAGTATAAAAGGGAATTGTTAAAAAAGGAGTATCCTATCGATCCTTTTGGAGTTATTGATAAATTTTTCGATATCTCTATTAAAGATTGAATTTCAATTCTTGTTGAATCATCTCTTTTTTGATAGGCGTAATTTGGATTCTCTTTTTTATAAAATTGATACCATCCACTTAAAAGAAGTGAATTTATAATATTTTTATTTCTTTTTTTAAAAAAGAGATATGAAAAAGAAGGATTTACTCTGATATTTTTGTCTTTATATCTATTTATAAAGATTTCTCCGGTAAACTCTTTTCCTTTTAGCATTTTTATATAGTCTCTAATTAAAATATTAAAGCTTGATATTCTATTTTTCTCCATATAGGGTTCGTTTTCATAAAATATGGCATTTTCTCTTTTAAGCATAATTTTTAGCAGATGCTCATAGATAATCGTTTCATACTCCAAAGAGGCGTAAGGGTCGCTGTAGTCGCTAAATTTATTAATTCCCAAAGAGAGTTTTATATCTTCTTTTTTAGCTTCTAAGATTGTTTTAAATCCTTTTGTTTTTTCTCTGTTTTCAAAGCTGAATTTCTCTCCATATAACCCAAAATCCACTCCTTTTGATTTGATTTGTCCAACTTTAATTTTTAAACTTTTTACCTTGATATCATTAGAGTCTTTTAGATAGTGAGAGCTGATTTTTATTTTTTTGTAATTTTTTTCAAAGCTTTTTGGCAAAATCTTATTTATGCTTTTTCCTTTTTCAAGCTTTACGGGAAGAGCTTCAAGAACATTTACGGCCTCTTTTGTGGAGTTATATTCATTATATTGTTTATTTAAACCTTCGGCTAAAACTATATCTTTGTATTTTTTAGGTTTTAAAAAATCTCTTTTTGAAATTTCATAAGCCTCTTTTGCGTATTTCAAAAGTTTTCTATCTTTTTTAGATAAATTTTGTCTGTTTTGAAGTTTTGCTAAAATATTTTTAAAAATTTCTCTTGCTTCATACCACTCTTTCTCTTTGTTTAATTTAAGAAGGCAAAAGGCATATCTGTAATCTATATCCAAAATATTATCTTTTAAAGGGTTTCTTTTTAACTCTTTGTAAATTTTTGCCGCTTTTTCGTACTCTTTTAGATTTTGAAGAGTGATGGCGTATTGATAAAGAAGTGTGTAATCTTTTTGTTTTAACGCTTTTTGAAAGTAGGGCAGAGCTTTTTTATACTCCCCTTTGAAATATAGATTTTGGGCTAAATATTTAAATACTCTTGGATCGTTTGTAAGATTTGCATATTTTTTGTAGTATCTTAAAGCTTTTTTTTCATTGCCCTCTTGTTTGTATAGATTTGCCAAATCTAAAATTATTTGAGTATTATTTGGATCTTTTTTTAGCTTTTTTTCATAGAGTTTTATGAGAGGCCCTGTTTTATGCTCTATATACATTTTAACTATTTTTATTTTCTTGTCATTTGGATAAAATTTCAGCGCTTTTTTCAAAAATTTGGAGGCTGTTTTTTTATTTTGGCTCCAAAAAGCGCTAAATAGAATCTTTTTGTAAATTTCGGGAGTTTTGTTCTCTATTTTTAAAAAATTTTTTAAAGCTTTTTTATAATCCCCTTTGTAATAGAGAGCGTCTGCGTATAGAATTAAAATATCTTGAGTTTTATTTTTTATAGGAGATAATGTTTCTATAGCCTCTTTATATAGTTGTTTCCAAATTAGCATTTTTGCCAAAAGTTTTTTTGCTTCTAAATTATTTGGATTTTGTTTTAGATACTCTTTTATTGTATTTATAGCTGTAAACTCTTTTTTAAAATCGTAAAGAGAGGTTGCGTATGCTTTTAGGGAGATGAAATCTTTTTTCTTTTCATACTCTTTTTTTAATGTATTTAATAGATTTTTTTGAAGAGATAAGAGCTGGCTATCTAATTTTTTTAAATTAAAATCTTTTGCATATCTCTCTTTGATTAAATTATAAAGAATTTTAAATTTTTTATAATCTTGCTTTGCATAAAGAGTATTTAGCAGATTTCCCATAATTTCAGGTTCGTAGGAAGCTTTTAATAATTTCACATATATCCTCTCCGCGCAGGAGTAATTTTTTTGAAAAAAACAGATATCACCCTTTAAGAGCTCTTTTTCTCTTTTGCTTTTAATTTT
>JALVCR010000002.1 GCA_027009865.1 Campylobacterales bacterium | reverse complement strand
TATAGATTCTCCTGAATTTAGAGAAATAGCCGCAAAATATGGAATAAAGGCAAACAGACTCCATTAAAAGATATCCCCTTTTGGGGATTTGCTTTATATTTTTTTAAAATATAAAATTATTTAAGTGGCATAAAATAATAAATTTTATATAATAAATTATATGAAAACAAAAGGAGTTTATCATGAAACGGTTTAAATTATTTTATGCTGCTTTTTTATTAATGTTTTTTGCTTTGAATATATTCTCTCAAAGTGAAATAGAACCAAATGACAATTGCGCTAAAGCTATTAAGATAGAAGCTTTAGATAATGCGTCAACTCATGTTAGCGATACAATATATGGAACAATTGTTTCTACAAAACATGACGATGTAAATAACAAACCAGATTATGACAGAGATTACTACTATTTTACCCCTTCGGTTGCCGGGACGGTTAAAGTTAATTTTAACGCTACTGGAAATATGTATTTTTGGATAGGAACTCCAACTTGCGATATTTGGAATATAAGAAGAGATTTTTCCAAAACCGCTTCTAAAACTTTTCATGTAAACGCAAATGAGAGAGTCAATTTTTTGGCAATGTGCAGATGGCCAAGAAGCTATCAGGCTTTAATAGAGTTTATTCCGGATAATGATAACGATCATGATAATGATAATGATCAAAACGGCTATGTTAGCGAGACGTTTGATAACGAACCAAATAATGTTTGCGATGATTCCGAGTTGATAGAAGAGCTTGACGGCGTAAGCTCTATTGTATCTTTTAGTGCGGAAGGAAAAATAAGGCCAAACAAGGATGGAGAGGGTAGTGAAGGTAGAGATTATTTTCATTTTGCTCCTAAAGTAAAAGGAAAAATTACAATTAAGCTTACTTCAGATAAAAATATGTGGTTTGCTATAAGCAACAAGGGATGTTTCTCTCCTTGGGTTGATAGTTCAAGATGGAATATTCAAAGAGGAATCTCAAATAATGTCGTAAAAAGTTTTGATATAGATGCCAATCAGAGAGTGGATATTTTGGCTTTAAGTTACAGCAATAAAGATTATGATGTGAAAATAGATTTTACGCCTGATAATTTTACGCCTTTAAAACCTGATTTAACGGTCAGCTTAAAAGATGAAAAAGATCCAGTAAAAGTTGGAGAGGATATTGTCTATGATTTAAAAATTACAAATATCTCGGATACTGACGCTTTGGAAGTTACCGCTAAAGCAAAGATTTTAGGAGATGTTGAAATAAAAAATATTGATGGAGATGAGCTTAATTGTCAAATAGATGATAAATTGATAGAGTGTGAAGCAAAAAATCCTTTAAAAGCTAAAGATTCTATATCTTTTAAGATAGTGGCAAAAGCTTTAAAAAAGGGAGATGTGAGAGTCGATTTTAACGCTTCTTCTAAAGATGAAGATGATTTATCCAATAACAGCGCTTTTGAGATGACAAAAGTTGAAAAAAAAGAGAACAACACTACTTTTAAAACTGCTGAAATTCCAATCTCCTCTTCAAGAGATGATGCTATAGAAGCGGAATTAATAGAATCCAAAGGATATGTTTACACAGGCGGGGGTATCCATATAAAAGAGGATTATTTATCTAACGATATCGGAGTTATGCAAAACGATATAGGGAAATTTAGGGTTGTAGATGCCCTTAGATTTATTGTAGATATTCCAAAAGAAGCTAAAATTAAAGAGGCTTTTATAAAATTTACACTCCAAGATTTAAAAAATAGACCTTCTTTTGAAATTTATACAGAAGATATCGGAAATTCCGCTCCTTTTGAAGAGGGAGATACTTTTGATATTACAAATAGGATAAAGAGCCAAAATAATGTTTTATGGAGCGATATAGAAGCTAAAAAGGAGGAGATTTTAAAAACTCCAAATCTCTCTTCTCTTTTAGAGAGCGTAATTAGAAGAGATGATTGGCAAAAAGGAAATGGTGTAACTTTTATAATAGAGCCTACTAAAGAGTGTGTAGATAACGATTGTCATTTGAAAGCTTACGATTTTGATACTAATGAGGCTAAAGCTCCCGTCCTTGTTGTAAAGTATGAGTTAAATGAAGATGAAAATAATGAAGATAATGGCAGTGGCGGAGAGATAGTTAAAAATTTTGATAAGGAGCCAAATAACGATTGCGAAAATGCTATTGTTTTAACTCCTTTAAACGAAGCTTTGGATTTTAAGACTCTTGATTTTAACGCTAAGATAAGACCAAATCAGGATGGAGAGGGAAGCGAAGGCAGAGATTATTACACTTTTGTAGCTAAAAAAGATGGAAGAGTTAATATCTCTTTGGATTCGGATAAATTTATGTGGTTTGCCATAAGCGATAAAGGGTGCTTTTCCCCTTGGATGGATAGCTCTAAATGGAATATCCAAAGAGGCGTAACCGATCATGTAGAGAAGAGTTTTGAAGTTAAAAAAGGAGATAAAGTAACCGTTTTGGCTTTAAGTTACAGCAATAAAGATTATAAAGTTCATATAGAGTTTAATCCCTCTAACTAAAATCCCAAATTGGCTATAATTATCAAGCCAAACAAAGAAAAAGGGATTTTGTGAGTGAACTTGAAACGGTTATAAAAAAGCTTAAAAAAAGAAATGTATTTTTAACCGGAGGGGCTGGAGTTGGCAAAAGCTATCTTGTAAAAAGAATAATAGAGCATTACCGAAAAAATGAAAAAAGCGTAATAGCTTTGGGAAGCACTGGAATAGCCGCCGTAAATGTTGGCGGCTATACTGTTCACAGTTTTTTTCTTTTTGGAATCTCCTCAAATTTTGAAGAGTTAAAAAGCTACGATAAAAGAAATAGAAAAAGATTAAAAGAGCTTTATCACATTTTACAAAAATGCGATCTTTTAATAATCGATGAAGTTAGTATGATATCAGCTGATCTTTTAGATCTTATACATTTTAGATTAAGAGAGGCTGGATTTAGAGGAAAAATTTTGCTTGTGGGAGATTTTTTTCAGCTTCCTCCCGTAGTAAAATCCAAAGATAGATCCACTTCTCTTTTTAGCTTTTTATACGCTTTTGAATCTTCCGCTTGGAAAAGTTTCGATCCTTTAATTATAGAGCTTTTAGCTCCAAAAAGAACCAGAGATTACGATTTTGTGAAAATTTTAAGGAAAATCAGAGTAGGAGAGTGTGATAGAGATGTAATAGAGTATCTAAAATCTCTTTTGAAAGGAAAAGAAGCATATTGCAAAGATTCTACGGTTTTATTTGGGACAAACAGGGAAGCGAATGAATATAATGAAGAAAACTTAAAAAAGCTTCCAACTCCTTTAAAGGTTTTGAAAGCCGAAATAAAAACTGAAGAGGATATTCCTCAAAACATAATAGATAAATGGATAAAGAATCTGCCGGTAGAGAGAGAGCTTAAATTAAAAGTGGATTCTAAAGTTATTTTTACTTCCAATAAAAAAGATTATTTTTACAACGGAGAACAGGCCGAAGTTGTTTCGATAGATAGCGATGAGGTTATAGTAAAAAAGGGTGACGACTCTTTTGTAAGAGTGGAGCCTCATGAGTATAAATTAACCAAAGTAAAATATGATGAAAAAGAGGATATTTTAAATGAAGATATTTTAGCCTATTTTTATCAATACCCGCTAAAAAGCGCTTATGGGATTACCATCCATAAGTCTCAGGGAATGAGTATAGAAAAGCTTATCTGTAATGTCGATAATATTTTTGAAAAGAGCCAGTTTTATGTGGCTTTAAGCAGGGCTACAAATCCAAAAACTCTATCTATTATTTACAGCAGAGGAGATTTTGAAAAATATGTAAAACGCATTATAAAAGTTAGCGAAAAGGTAAAAGAGTTTTATGATAATTCCAAAATTTTAAAAATTAAGGAGTATGTTAGGGAATCTCTTTTTAAGGATTCAAAATGAAAAAAGTTTTTTTGATTTTATTTTTCTCTTTATCTCTTTTTGCCGATAGTTTTGAAGTTAGAGATTTTAAGGCAAATATCTATTCCAAAAAAAGCGAACTTGTTAAAATTCAGCTTGCGGCGGTTTTTGAGGGAAGAGATCTAAAAATAAATCAAGATAGAATCTTAGATGCTTTAAATATAGTTATAGGAAGCTTCTTTTTTGAAGATCTTATGACTTCCAAAGGAAAAGAGGAGTTTAAGAATCTTCTTATTAAATATCTTGATAAAAAATATGGCGTAGAGATAGATGAAATTTTAATTATCAAGCTTATGCAAGCTGATAATATTACTATCAAAAACCTTATAAAAGAGATGAAAAAAGAGGGATGCTGCAAAAAGTAAAATTATATTATTGCATTGAAAGTTTTGAAGAGATGAAAAGTATTGTTCAAAAAGTATTCGAGTTTGCAGGAAAATATAATGAGAATATCAAATTACCTTAAAAATCTATTTAAAGATGCTATATATAAAAGTTTTGGAGAGTGTGAGATTATTCTGTTTGGAAGCAGGGTGGATGATAATAAAAAGGGAGGAGATTTTGATATAGCTATCGATCTTTTAAAAAGTGAAATAGATAAAAAAGGAGTTAAATTATAGAGTATCTTTTCGTTTACGGCTCATTAAAAAGGGATTTTAACCACCCGATGCATAAAATTTTAAAATTATATGCCTCTTTTTTCTCAAAAGGTTTTGTTTACGGAAAGCTTTACAAAATAGATTGGTATCCGGGAGTAAAACTTTCAAAAAAAAACAAAACCAAGGTTTTTGGAGAGGTTTATCTTTTGAAAAATCCCAAAAAAGTTTTAAATATCTTAGATGAGTATGAAGAGTGTTCTAATAAATTTAAGAAACCTTATGAATATAGAAGAGTTAAAACAGATGTTTATACAAAAAAAGGGAAAATTAAAGCCTGGATTTATGAGTATAACAGAAGAGTTTTTGAAAAAGATAGAATAAAATCGGGTCAGTTTAAAAGGTCGTTTTAACATCATATTGGATAAAATCGCAAAAAAATTTTTATTTTTATAAAAAGGTTTGTTAGATGATTAAACCTCTGTTGATAGAAATAGGAGTGGAGGAGCTTCCCGCCATACCTTTTTTAAAAGAGCTTCCAAATATTGAAAAAAAGTGGGCGGATATTTTGGAGAAAAACTCTCTTTTGTGCGAATTTAGTTTTTTTTATACTCCAAGAAGGCTTGTTTTGTGGCATAGAGAATTTCCAACCAAACAGCCAGATTCCTATGAAGAGATGTTTGGCGCACCAATAGAGATAGCTTTTAAAAATGGAGAGCCTACAAAAGCGGCTTTGGGATTTGCCAAGAAATGTGGCGTTGATGTAACAAAGCTTCAAAGAGCTAAAAAGGGAAATAGAGAAGTTTTATATTTTAAAAAAGAGATAAAAGGCAAAAATTCCAAAGAGATTTTAGGCCAAATGGTGGATGAGTTTTTGCACTCTCTAAATTTTGGCAAAGCTATGAGATGGGGGACTTTAAAGGATAGTTTTATTAGACCTGTTAGATGGGTTGGCACTATGCTTGGGGAAGAGGTTGTCGAGTATGAAGTTTACGGCGTTAAATCCTCCAATATCTCCTATCCTCATAGAAGTATATCTTATAAGCCTTTTTCATACGATTTTGCAGGAAATTTTTTCTGCCAGCTTGATAAGGGCGGAGTTGTTTTATATCAAGATGAGAGAAGAAAGAAAATTGAGGATGATTTTAGAAAGATAGAAGAAAAAGAGGGAATTAAAATAGAAAAAGATGAAGAGCTTTTATTAGAAGTTGTTGCCATTACAGAGTATCCTACCGCGCTTGTCGGCTCTTTTGATGAAGAGTTTTTAAAACTTCCTCCAGAAGTTATAATAACTTCAATGAAAGAGCATCAAAGATATTTTCCGGTTTTTAAAGATGGCAAACTTACTAACCGTTTTGTTGTAGTCTCAAACGCTGTTACTAAAGATTTTTCAAAAATAATATCAGGAAACGAAAAAGTCTTAAAAGCAAGATTAAGCGATGCTCTATTCTTTTGGGAGAATGATATAAGAAATTCCCTGTCTTACGAAGGACTTAAAAATATAGTCTATATTGAAGGACTTGGGACTCTTTATGATAAAGAGATAAGGGAAAGGGAGATAGCGTGCTATCTTTTTGATCTTTATAAAGAGAGGCTTTTAAAGGAGAGAGGGGATAAGAGTGAAGATGAGCTTTGCTCGCTTTTAAAAGATACCGTTATGCTATCAAAAGCCGATCTTCTTAGC
>JALVCR010000001.1 GCA_027009865.1 Campylobacterales bacterium | reverse complement strand
GATATTAAAAGGAGCATTTAGGAAAAATGGAGGATCCAGAGCATCTTGGATATAGATATTTAAAATAGTCTCTACATCGCTTGCCTCATCGGTTTCAAACTGAATATAAGCATTTTTTATAAATGCTCCTTTTGGAATATCTATATTTTTAAAGCGAAGAGCTACGGCTTGAACATCCTCTTCCCAGCATATTTCCAAATCAGTGCTTATTAAATCCATAGCTCCGTTTAGGTGCTCTTCGGCATCATCATTTGAAAATAAGATATGACGTTTTATAGTGATTTCATTACTATTTGCAAAAGATAAATTATAAAAAAGAATAAAAATAGAGATAAAAAATTTAAAAAATTCCATCTAATCCTTCTTGCTTTTTAAAAGATCGCCGCAAAAAGCGGCGATCAAGAACGATTATTTACCGCTTTTGCCAGATTTTCCACTCTTTCCGCTTTTTCCACTTTTTCCGTGATGTTTATGGCCTCTATGATGGCCGTGATGATCTCCTTCATAATCTCCTATATCACACAAAGGGCCGTTTGCGCTGCAGCCTCCAACTATCTCAAAATTACCAAATCTCATACCCAAACCTATAGGTCTTGAACAACTTGTATGCAAATAATACTCTTCCCCGTCAACTTCTATAAATAGATTTTTTGGCAATTTTCCATAGCGGCCGTTTTTGCCTGATTTCCCGCTTTTCCCGCTTTTACCTGATTTGCCAGACTTTCCGCTCTTTCCACTCTTTCCGTGATGATTTCCGCCCCCAAAATCATAATTTCCGTTAAATCCGCATCCATTGCCGATAGTAACACTATCTCCCGGCTCTACATATTCATCTACGACGTATCCTCCTTTACCGCTTTTGCCAGATTTTCCTGATTTTCCGCTTTTCCCTTTGGATGAGTCTATAACTATATGAGAAGTATCGTCTCCTATGTTTTTAAAAGTTAAAGATATAACGCCTCCTCTGCAAGGAACACAATTTTGAGGAGGTGCAACTTCGCAAGATACGGTACACTCGGCATTAACCACCTCAAAACCGTTATACTCATCCTCTATATTAAGACAAGATCTACATCCAGTAGGAATAGTTGCTACTACTCTTCCTCTCATTCTAATTACTATCTCGTCCCCAAGCAATCTCCTATAATCTATTCCCTCTATAGTAAAACTTTCTCCTTCATCTACATAATCTCTAAAAACCACTCTCCCGTTACCATCTCTTACAGTAACAACTCCCCCTCTTCCGGTTACATTCTTTAATGTTAAAGATTGCATATTTCCGGGATTTATATTCTCTCCTCCACCTGTCTCACTTCCTTTGCAAGGAATTGTATGGATATAATCGACTTTAAAACCATCAACTATATCATCTTCATTAACATGCTCTCTACATCCTGTTTTTATAGTTGTATAATAGTTTCCATTTATACATAGATAGATTTCCTCTCCGAAAGCATTGTTTTCATAAGCGCCATGAAAAGTAAAAGACTCCCCGTTTGCCACATCTTTATCTATAAGCAGATCTCCATCCGCATCGAAAACCGTGATATTTGCAGATTTTCCGGTAAGATTTACAAGCTCCATCTCGGATATCTTGTTTTTTACAGCATTTCCTCCGCATAAATCGCAACTTGTGGCATAAAGCCCCATCCCAAGCAACATCGACAAAAAGATTGCTATAACTGTGCGTCGCATACTAACTCCTTTTTTTGGTATAATATATTTGTATTATACCTGATATAGGTTAATATTTATCTAACTTTTTAATTAAATTTTACCTTTTTAGTTTTGATTTACTACTATTTATGAAAAAAAGAAAAAAGTTAAATATAATGTAGAAAGTTATTTTTTAGAAAAATTAAAATTTAAATCTTTAAGCATCTTATTTATCAAAGAATCGGATACACTCTCATTAAAGCATCCTTTAAAATCCCTTTGATTTCTATAAATCAAATGGTCATTTTTTAAAATTTCAAATCTTACAAATCCATCAAAATCGCTTCCTAAAGCTTTGGCTCTTGCAGAAGAACAGGAAGTTACATAGTGAGAGATTACAGAGAGGGTAAACGGGCAATCATTTTTTAATAGTTTTCTTATGGGAGGTCTGTTTTTTATTATGTAGCCTACAACTTCGTTATCATATTTTAAACTAAGACAAGAAATCGGCTCCTTGGCCAATTTCTTATCATAAATTTTAGTATAAATTTTTTTTTCGCATCCGCTAAAAAATATAGCAAAAATTAAAATAACCCAAAAAATTCTCATGCTATTTTGAGTGAGCTTTATGAGCGGTAATCCAATCCTCTATATTTCCTCCAAAAACATACACGTTTTCATATCCCAAACACTCAAGATAACCTTTTACCCTGTTTGCAAACCACCCTTTTAGGCAAGCTACTATAATTGGAGTAGTCTTATCATCAGGAAGCAAATCTATATAATCTGTAAATTCCGGATATGGAGTGTAATATGCATCGGGAATATCAGCCTCTTCGGCATTTTCTCCTTTTACTTTAGCTGGAGGTCTTACATCCAAAAGTATTGCTCCAACCTCTTTTAAAAGCTCTATAGCTTTTTGCAAATCAACATTTCCAAGCTCAGGCTTATCTTTATCAAGTTCTATTTGCTCTTTTATTCTCTCCAAAACATTTTGATCAAACTCTGTTAATTTTGCCATCTCATCCTCCTTATTTTAATTATTTAAAGAAATTTTAGCACTTTTAACTTAATCTTTTTGCTACTTAAGTAGCAATTTTTTTTCTTTAAGAAATTTAATAGTGTTTAATTATCTTTTCCCCTTTATTTAAATCAGGCTCTCCTACATCCCAAAAATACCATCTTGCCAAAGCAAATACAATTCCCAAAATAATCCCGCTTATAATCACCCACTTTATAGTCTCGCTCTTTTCTTTAGAGTGAGTTCCTTTATAATCGTCCATCTCTCTTAAAGTAGGTTCTCCATTTTCATCAAATCCCTCTTTCATAATTAAACCTCCTCAAAAGATTTAATCGAATCTACAATATATTCTATCTCTTCATCGGTTAAAAACGGATTCATTGGAAGGCTCATTATCTCTTTGCTTATTTTCTCAGAAATTGGGAAATCTCCCTCTTTATAATTTAGATACGAAAAACACTCTTGCATATGAAGAGGCATAGGATAGTGAACTGCCGTTGGAATGCCTTTTTCTTTTAAATATTTTTGCAAAACGTCTCTATTTTTTACTCTAATTGAATACTGAGCCCAAACACTATTTCTATCATTCTTTATCTTTGGAGTAATTACATGGGTATCTTTTAATTTTTCGCTATATTTCAAAGCCACTTTTTCTCTTAATTTTATCTCCTCTTCATAATGGGGAAGCTTAGCAAGCAAAACAGCCGCTTGAATCGTATCAAGTCTTGCTCCCATTCCGATATACTTATGATGATATCTTCTATCCTGTCCGTGAACTCTAAGCTGTTTAATCTTCAAAGCCAAATCTTCATCACTTGTAAAAACAGCGCCCCCATCTCCGTAACATCCCAGAGGTTTTGCCGGGAAAAAGCTTGTGCAGCCGATTTTACTTAAATTGCAGCTTCTCTTATTTTTGTAATAGGCTCCAAAACTTTGAGCCGCATCTTCAATTACGGTAAGATTGTATTTGGAAGCTATAGCGTTTATCTCATCCATATCACAGGGCTGCCCGTAAAGAGAGACTGGAATTATCGCTTTTGTTCTATCTGTAATCTTCTCCTCTATCAAAGAGGCGTCTATATTGTAGCTATCCTCCCTGATATCTACAAAAACCGGTTTGGCCCCAAGCAAAGCTATAGTCTCGGCTGTGGCTATAAAGGTAAATGGAGTAGTTATAACCTCATCCTCTGGCTTTATATCTATTGCCAAAAGAGCCAAAAGCAAAGCATCCGTCCCGCTGCCGCAGCCTATCGCATATTCAGCGCCGCAAAAATCGCTTAGTTTCTCTTCAAGAAGAGCTATCTCCTCTCCCATTATATAATTGGATTTATCGAGGACTTTTTGAATATTTTTATCTATTTCATCTTTATATTTTCTATATTGAAGCTGTAAATTTGCAAAATCTATCTTCATAAGCTATCCTTTAATCTGTGTAACTATATCTTTATCTCTATCAAGTTTATATAGGGAATTATCAAAATAATCTCTTGCAATCCCCTCCTCATCAAAAACAAGTCTGTTTCCGGCTTTGCTAACCCAGCCTATTCTTTTTGCCGGAACTCCGACCATCAGTGAAAAAGGCTTGACATCCCTATTTACCACTGCTCCCGCTCCGATTAGGGCATACTCTCCTATTGTTATCCCGCAAACTATCGTAGCGTTAGCTCCAATAGAACAGCCTCTTTTTAAAAGAGTCTTCTTAAACTCCTCTTTTCGTTGAATAAAGGCTCTTGGATTAATCACATTAGTAAAAACCATAGAGGGACCCAAAAAGACATCATCTTCAATTTCAACTCCCTCATAGATTGAGACGTTATTTTGAACTTTTACGCCGTCTCCGATTTTTACTTTCGGACCCACTACGCAGTTTTGGCCAAAAGAGCAGTTTTTGCCTATTACGCTTTTTGATAAGATATGGCAAAAGTGCCAAATTTTAGTATTCTCTCCTATAATCACCTCATCATCTATATATGATGATTCATGAACGAAATAACTCATTATACGGCCTTAAAATTTTTTTTAATATCGGAAAATTATAACAAGAAGTAAATTAAAGTTAAGTTGTTACCACTTTTGGATTTTGGAAGGTTTCTGAAGAGCTGCTTGCAAAAGATCCAAAAATGTATCTCTATCTATCTCTTTAGCTCCCATTCTTTTTAAATGCTCTGAGGGAACCTGGCAATCTATAAAATCAAAATCCCATTCCTTTAGCTTTCTGCTTAATACCACAAGAGCGGTTTTTGAAGCGTCCGGTTTTATGCTAAACATCGATTCTCCGCAAAAAACGCCGCCTAAAGATATCCCGTAAAGACCTCCCACCAAATTGCCCTCTTTGTCATAAGTCTCTACGCTGTGAGCAAAACCCATCTCATAAAGAAGAGTATATTTTTCTATAACCTCCTTTAAAATCCAAGTCTTCTCACCCCTTGCAACCCTTACGTTTCTGCACATATTGATAACGGCGCTAAAATTTGTATCAAATTTCACCTCATATTTTTTCATACTCTGCTTTAGGGATCTTGAAACTTTGATATCGTCCAAAAACAAAACAAGCCTTGGATCTGGACTCCACCACAAAATCGGATCCTCTTCGTTATACCAAGGGAAAATCCCTTGAGCATAGGCGGATAAAATTCTATTTGGGCTTAAATCTCCTCCCCATGCCACAAGCCCCTCTTTTGAGGATTCTCTTGGATCTGGAAAGATATAGCTAAATTTGCTTAGTCTTGGAATATATATTTTTCTACTGCTCATCTTTGAAATCTAATTTTAATTCTCCATCCTCTATAGACAAATATACAACTCCTCCATTTTGAAGTTTTCCAAACAAAATCTCATCTGTAAGAGGAGTTTTAACTCTCTCTTGTATCACTCTTTTCATTACTCTTGCGCCAAGCTCTTCGCTGTAACCCTCTTTTGCAAGATACTTTTTAGCCTCTTCATCAGCTACTATTTTAATATTCTTATCTTTCAACTGCTCTTCTATCTCTTTTAGGAATTTATCGACGATATTCATCATAATATCTTCGCTTAAAGGCTGAAAATGCACTATCGCATCAAGCCTGTTTCTAAATTCGGGAGCAAAAAAATCTTTTATTGCCTCGTCTGCCTTATAGCTTGTATCTTTGGTAAATCCCATTTGATTTCCATTTTTTGTTCCAAGATTGGAAGTCATTATCAAAATAACATTTCTAAAATCGGTTTTGTTTCCGCTGTTATCCGTCAACGTCGCATTATCCATTATTTGCAACAAAACATTTAATAAATCTGGATGAGCCTTCTCTATCTCATCCAAAAGCAAAACGGTATATGGATGCTTTCTAATAGCTTCTGTCAATTGTCCTCCCTCTTCAAAACCGACATATCCGGGAGGCGCTCCTATCAATCTGCTTATCGTATGCTTTTCCATATACTCGCTCATATCAAATCTCTCAAAATGAACGCCAAGCTCGTTTGCAAGCTGTTTTGCAACCTCGGTTTTTCCAACTCCCGTAGGACCCGCAAAAAGGAAAGAACCTATCGGGGCGTTTAGATTTCCAA